>PMUN01000354.1 GCA_003166875.1 Bryobacterales bacterium
TAGTTATTGTTGCGTCAGCCCTAAGCCTTGCGTATCAGGCGAATCAGACATCCGAGTTCGGCGACCTAATGGAGAATATCGATGAAATCACTAAAGTACGGGTTCTTTAAACAAATACCCTCTTTTTCCGCCGCTGCAGTAGCCCTGTTCGGCTTAGTTGCAATTGCCAGTCCGGCGAAGGCAGACACTACCGTGTTATGCCCAAGTGCAGCTAACCAGGCCGGGGCAGGCTCCTTCACATTCACCGATGTTGCAGGACCGCTTGATGGAACCTGTGGCGCCAATAGCGCTGTAAAAATGGACGTTACTACAGAGACCGACTATGCCCGACTCATGTGGGACTCGAGCGTCACCAACTATCCGGCCGGTTTGACACTCGGGAATCTCGTCGGCCTCAGCGCCTCTGTGCCGGCATTCTCGGGCCAGCCAGGCGACCAGCCCTACTACATGCTGGCCTTTACTGACCTCAGTGATAGTTTGGGCCAAACCGCCAACACCGATCAGATCCTCATGCTCGAATTTCAGACCACGACCCTTTCCGGCACCACCATGGCTTTCGACCCGAATGCAACGCAGGTCAACCTTTATGACAACACTAGTGGCTTCTATCTGGAGGGAGGGCAGCCGGACACCGAGACACTAGCCGGCTGGCTCGCCACGTTTCCTTTGTTGGGTGCCGAGTCACTCCAACAGGTCCGGCTTGGAATTGGATTGGCCGGTGGTGGCACTGATCCAGAGAGCATCACCGTGAACTCGCTGGCCATAACGACACCTTCGTCGGTTCCGGAACCGCGTGGGACATCCCTGCTGCTGGTGACGGCGTTGTTGGGTGTGGGCCTAGTTGTTCGGCGGCGCGCCTCCTAGGGCTCAGCCATTCTCCGCCACTTAGCGCGGTGAAGCCTAGCTTCCCAAGCGCGGTGGTAGAATCTGGTGTGCATCGAAGTCCGGCGGGGATTACGGCGTGAACCTCGAAGGCATTCGCGTCTTGCTGGTCGAGGATAACCCCGGCGACGCGCGGCTCTTTCAGGAGCTCGTACGCGATACCGGCGCCGGCCGCTTGAAGCTGGAGCATGTGAATCGGCTGTCCACTGCGCTGGACCGCCTGACCAACGGGAACTTCGACGTCGTGCTGCTGGACCTGTCGCTTCCCGACGAACAGGGCCTGGCCACGCTCACGCGCACCCACGCGCACGCTCCCAACGTTCCCATCGTGGTTCTTACCGGCCTGGATGACGAAGCCTTAGCCGTGAAAGCGGTGCGCGCCGGGGCGCAGGATTATCTGGTGAAAGGCCGCGTGGATCGCGACATGTTGGTGCGATCCATGCGTTACGCTACCGAACGGGCGCGCGCTCTCGAAGCTCTGGAACGTCGCGAGGAGCACTATCGCTCCTTGATCGAGAATTCACTCGACCTGGTAAGCATTTTGAACCTTGATGGCACCATCCGCTACGCCAGCCCATCGCACGAGCGCATCCTGGGCTACCCGCTGGAGGAACTGGTGGGCCAGAACGCTTTTTCGTTCATCCATCCTGATGACCTCGCAATCACCCGGGCAGCCTTTGCGCGCTTGAACCAATCGGCGTCCATCGAGTGCCGCTTTCGCCATAAAGACGAAACGTGGCGGGTGCTCGAGTCATTTGGCCGCAATTTATCCCATCTGCCGGGAGTGTGTGGCCTGGTGATTAATTCGCGGGATATCACCGACCGCAAGCGCCTGGAAGAACAGCTCCATCATTCGCAACGCCAGGAAGCGGTAGGGCGGCTGGCAGGCGGTGTGGCGCACGACTTCAACAATCTTCTGATGGTGATCACCGGATATTCGCAGATGCTTCTGGACAGCATGCACGCGGGCGATCCGGCGCGCGACGACCTCGAGCAAATATCGAAAGCCGCCAGGCGCGCTACCGATCTTACTCATCAGTTGCTCGCGATCAGCCGCCGTCAGGTGGCACGTCCACTGATCATCGACCTCAACTTGCTGGTTCAAGACATGGACCGCATGCTGCGCCGGGTCCTGGGCGAGGATATCGAACTGATCAACGATCTCGCGCCGGCCCTCAAGACCGTGCGGGTCGACCCGGGCCAGATGGAACAGGTCATCCTGAACATCGCTGTGAATGCCCGAGATGCCATGCCGAACGGCGGAAAGCTCACCATTGAAACCGCCGGTTTGTCGGTAACGGAGGAATTCGAGCGGCAGCGCCAGTCGCCCGCGGCCGGCGAGTACGCCATGTTGTCGATGTCAGATACCGGCGTAGGCATGGACACTCAAGTGCTGGCGTGCGTGTTTGAACCATTCTTCACCACTAAGGAACATGGCACCGGGCTCGGACTTTCCACCAGCTACGGCATAGTCAAGCAGAGCGGCGGCGAGATTTGCGTAGATTCAAAGCCTGGCGGCGGGACCACCTTTCGAGTTTATTTGCCGGTGGTGGAACAGCCGGCCGATGAGTTAGCTGTACGTCAGGACAGTCCGATCCTGCGGGGTACTGAGACCATTCTCCTGGTGGAGGATGAGGATGGAGTCCGGCATGTGATGGAGACGATGCTGAAGCGGCATGGGTATCAAGTGGTGTCTTCGGCTTCATCGTCAGACGCATTGGGGCAGGCCGAGCGTCTTGGTGGCGCCATCGATCTCCTGATCACTGACGTAATCATGCCCGGCATGAGTGGACGGAAAATGGCCGAGTGCATGCTGAAACACTGCCCGCGGATGAAAGTGCTCTATGTTTCCGGTTACGGTGAATCGATGGACGCGGAGGCCGCTTTCCTTCAAAAACCCTTCACCACCGAAGAGCTGGCGCTCAAGCTCCGCGAGGTTCTGCGGGAGAGGGAATAAATCGGGCCCGCTGGCATGACTTTCGATTTCTACTCCTTCCGGTTCGTATTCTCGGCGCTCGATCCGATCGTCTTTCCGCCCGGGCAACCAGGCAACATCCTGCGCGGCGCCTTCGGCAACGCGTTCCGTGGAATTGTTTGCTCGCCCGATTGTCTCGGAGCGCTTCAGTGTCCCAACCGCGACTCTTGCGATTATGCGCGCATCTTTGAACCGGCTTCCGCAGCCAGTGGACCGAGCGGCCTTCGGGATCAGCCCCGGCCGTTCGTTTTCCGCGCGGCGTATCTGGACGGAAGAACCATCCAACCGGACGAACGGTTCTGGTTTGATGTGAACCTGTTTGAGACTCAGAATCCTCCACTGGAGTCCTTCGCGCTAGCGATCGGGCGGTTGGCGAAGGACGGGCTGGGTCCACTTCGTGGCCGGGCAAATCTGGTGTCGGTGGAGCAGCGTCCGATATCGATAGCGTTCGTGCCGAACCCAGCCCAAGCGAGTAGTCTACATATCGAATTCGTCACGCCAACCGAGTTGAAGAATGACAACCAACTAGTGGACCGGCCGGAATTCAATGTGATATTCGCGCGGGCGCGCGATCGCGTCAGCACGCTTCGGGCCCTGTATGGGGCGGGCCCGCTTGAAATTGATTTTCGAGCGATGGGCGAACGTGCAGCCGCAATCCGGATGACACGCTGCGAATTGCACCAGGTGGAGGCCGAGCGGCGCAGTAGCCGGACCGGGCAGGTGCATGGGATTGGCGGCTTCGTGGGAGTAGCGGATTACGAAGGCGACCTCGGCGAGTTTGTCCCGTACCTTGACGCCGCACAGTGGACCGGCATTGGGCGCCAGTGCTCATGGGGCAAGGGGGAACTGCGCGTCCGCGTAGCGCAAGCCTCCGGCTTGCCAACTGGACAAGCCGGAGGCTTGTCCCACTAAATCGATGAATCGGAAGGACTTTTAATCGTATCCCTAGCGCTCTCGGGCGAATCTAAGGTGTAGGGGGACTGGAAGGTTAAGAAAAACTAGGGATTGTCTTTTACAGATGTAATTGGTAGGCTGTATGAATAGGCAGTTCGGAGCTTGAGGTGTATCTCTTCCCATCCAGGGAAAGGAGTGTTTTGAGGTTAACTCTGATAAGCTTGATCGCCGGTGTTGTAAGCATTGGCTTTGTAGGCGTCGGGATTGCGTTCGCGGAGCCTTCTAAGCCACCGGTCCCCGAGGACGAAATGGTGAGCCGTTACATCGATGCCACCCAGCAGCAGCAGAGTGCGTTGCGCGGGGGAACGATGGAGGTCGACATTGACGCCAACGTGCCCAACATGAAGACGCAAGGCAAGTTGCACGCGTTGAAGAGCATATCGAAGTCAGGCAAGATCATCTACCACGCCCTCGGTTTCAGCGGCGATAACAGCGTGAAGACCGAAGTCATCGCGCGCTACCTTAAGGCCGAGGTTGATGCAGCGCAGGATGGCCAGAATTTTTCAATCACGCCCGAGAACTACAAGTTCAAGTACAAGGGCGTGGAAGAGCGCGATGGCCGCGACGTCTACATTCTTCACGTTACTCCGCGGCACAAGAAAGTTGGATTGTTCAAAGGCGAACTGTGGGTGGACAGCCAAACTTATCTTCCGGTTCGTGAGTCCGGATCGTTTGTGAAGACGCCCTCCATCTTCCTGAAGAAAATGCAGTTCGTTCGCGTGTATGACATCCAGAACGGTGTCGCGGTTCTGCAACGGATGCAAAGCAAAGCGGAAGTTCGCTTCATCGGACCCGTTGAGTTGAATGTCAACTACTTCAAATTCTCCAAGGAAGAGCCGGACGCCGTGGCGGGCGCAAGCGACCCGCAGCCGTGAATCTCTTTGGTTGTGGGGCAGGATGGCATCCTGCGCGCGGGTTGGTAACCCGCGCTATTCTTAAAAGAAAGGCATCCTAAGCTCTAGGGGGTCCATGCGAACTTTATTCCTGAATCCACCTTCCTTCGAAGGTTTTGACGGCGGCGCGGGCTCGCGCTGGCCGGCTTCCCGCGAGATCGAATCGTTTTGGTATCCGGTATGGCTATGCTACCCCGCCGGCATGCTGGAAGACAGCAAAGTCGTAGATGGTCCTCCGCACAAGATCACCATTGACCAAACCGTCGCCATGGCCAACGATTTCGAATTGATGGTCCTGTTCACTTCGAGTCCCGGGTTCCATGTTGACGTCCAAATCGCGGAGATGATGAAGGACGTCAATCCTAAGATGAAGGTGGCGTTCGTTGGACCTCCGGTAACGATCGAGCCCGAGAAATCCCTCCAGGCCTCCAAAGCAATCGATTTCGTGGTTCGGCGCGAGTTTGATCATCAGATCGCCAACTACGCCAAGGGAACTCCGCTTTCCGAATTGCCCGGCGTCAGCTATTGGAAGGACGGAGCGGTTGTGAACAATCCGGAAGGCGGTGTCATCGAAAATCTGGACGAGCTTCCCTGGGTCACCAAAGTCTACAAACGCGATCTGGATTTCCGCCGCTACAACGTACCCTTCCTGTTGAATCCGTTTATTTCGTTTTACACCACGCGCGGATGTCCGGCCATGTGTACTTTCTGCTTGTGGCCGCAAACGCACTCGGGTCATCGCTGGCGGCTGCGTTCCTCCGACGATGTCGCCGCGGAGTGCAAGTCCGCTCTCGAGAATTTTCCCGGCCTCAAAGAGATCTTCTTCGACGACGACACCTTCAACTACCGGAAAGCGCGCGCCATCGAGCTTTCCAAAAAGCTGGGTCCGCTCAATTTCACCTGGAGCTGTACGTCGCGCGTTACCACCGATTACGAAACACTGAAGGCCATGAAAGACGCCGGCTGCCGTCTGCTGATTGTCGGCTATGAGTCCGGGGACGAGCAGATCCTGCGGAACATCAAAAAAGGCGCCACCATCGATATGGCCATGCGCTTCACCGAGAATTGCCACAAGCTGGGCCTGGTTGTCCACGGCGATTTTATTGTGGGCCTGCCGGGCGAGACCCGCGAGACCCTACGCAGGAGCATCGAATTCGCCAAGAAGTTGGACGTGGAGACCATTCAGGTGTCGCTGGGCCACGCCTTCCCTGGTACGGAGTTCTACGAGCACGCCATGGCCAACGGATTGGTTAACATCGTCGGCATGGCCGATGCCGCCGGGCATCAGCTACCGAACGCCGTGTATCCGGGCTTCGATCGCGGCGAGCTGATGGAGTGGGTGGAGCGGTTTTATCACGAATACTATTTCCGTCCCAAAACCGCTTGGCGCGTGGTGGCCAAGGCCATCAAGAATAACGACTTGCCACGGCTGTTTAAAGAGGCGCGCGAGTATCTGTCCGTCAGCTCCAAACGCAAGCAATACGTCAAGGACCAGAAGGCATCCACTGCCCTGCAAGGAGCGGAGGAAAGCGCATCGTAAATGGCTGCCGGCCGTATGGTAGCCGAGCGCTCCGAGACAGGAGTCGCTCCCAGGCGTATCGATTTCAAGACCAGAGTGTTGACCGCCGTCGTGGTTATCGCCAATGTCCTTGGAAATTTCTCCCTCTCCTGGGGAATGAAGCACCAGGTTGCCAAGCTCGCCGATTCGCCGCTGGCCTATATCCAAACCATCTTCAGTCCCTGGGTTTTGCTGGGAACAACTCTTCTGATTCTGTGGTTGCTCGCGCGGATGACTTTGCTGAGCTGGGCTGATCTGAGTTATGTGCTGCCTGTGACTTCCATCGGGTATGTGTTCACGGCGTTCCTGGGAAAATACTTCTTCGGCGAGCAGATTACCTGGCAACGCTGGTTGGGAACGGCGGCGATCACGGTTGGTATGATTCTGGTGGGCCTGACCACGCCCAATACCACAGCGCGAGTTGGAGCGAGCGGCCAATGAAGTGGATTATGGTCGGGATCATTGTCGGTTCCACCGTGCTGGCCGACCTGCTGCAGAGCTTCGAGATGAAGCGTAACGTCGTGGAGGTGGACGACCTGCGGCCGGGAAGAATCGGACGCCTGCTGGGCGAGTTTGCCCGGCGCGGACCGCTGGTTCTGGCGGTTTGCTTCATGGCCATTTCCTTTTTCGCTTTCATGAAGCTGCTTTCAATTGCCGATCTCAGCTTCGCCGTGCCTGTAACGGCGGCGAGCGTTGTGCTGGAGACCGTTCTCGCGCGGCTGCTGCTCAAGGAAACAGTCAGTCCCATGCGATGGGCCGGCGCTTTCTGCGTCGCCTGCGGCGTCGCGCTGCTGGCAGTTTAGTTGTGGCTGGTGGCTGGTGGCTGGTAGTCGGTGTTGCTGGTGGGTATCAACTCTTCGCCATCGCAGCCTGCCTCTGGCACCTGCGCCGCCGTCCCCGTACCGCAAGCCTCCGGCTTGCGAATCCCCCAGTCTCAATCCTCAAACCAGTCCGCGGCAGCGACCCCGGTTTCTATGAAGCAATTCGCTCCCAAGCGGCTCAGGAATATCCCCAATTCGAAATCCTGTTCGGCATCCGCGATCCCAACGATTCCGCCGCTCCTGAGATCCAGCGCCTAATCCAGGATTTCCCCGCCGTCCCCATCCGGCTAGTTCTGTGTTCCGAGGATGCGCCGAACGGCAAAGTGGGAGTGCTGATGGATCTGGCGCGCGAAGCTCGCCATCCGCTGCTCATCGTGAGCGACAGCGACATCACGGTTCCACCAGGCTATCTACACGATGTCACGGCGCTGCTGGCCGATCCGTCCATCGGATTAGTCACCTGCCTCTACCGCGCCGAGGCGAACGATTGGCCCAGCCGATTTGAAGCGCTGGCCATCGCCACCGATTTCGCACCCAGCACTATAGTCGCGCCGTTCGTCGGTGTGTCTGAATTCGGGCTCGGCTCGACGCTGGCATTCAGGCGGGAAGATCTTGACCGCATCGGCGGATTCGCGGCCATAGCGGACTATCTAGCCGACGATTATCAACTAGGCCGCAAGCTCCACGCGCTGGGCCTGCGCAACCTGATTTCGAATGTGGTGGTGAGCACGCGATTGTCGGCGGAATCGTGGCGCGCAGCCTGGCAACACCAGTTGCGCTGGGCGCGCACCATCCGGCTGTCGCGCGGTGGAGGCTATGCGGGACTCCCGGTCACATACGCGACGTTTTGGGCCGTCGTCACAGCCGCGTGCGGGTTATGGTGGGTAGCTCTGGCGCTGCTCGCCGTCCGATTCGCCATGGCCATCACCTGCGGCTGGTTCGTCCTCAGCAGCGCCGATGTCTGGAAATACTGCTACTTAATTCCACTGCGTGACCTGTGGGGTGTAGCGATCTGGGCGGCCGGCTTGTTCGGAGACACGGTGGAATGGCGCGGCCGGCGATTGCGTTTGGACGCCGAAGGAAAGATTACAGCCGCCGATGAACGCGAATAGTGGGGCGGACCCCCTGG
>PMUN01000097.1 GCA_003166875.1 Bryobacterales bacterium
TCGCGCCCGCCTGCCGCACCATGGGCGAAGTCAGACGCCCCTGCTGATTGAGCCAGTAATCGGATTTCGCTGCCAGATCCGCAATTGAGTACTGAGCGAAGAAGTCCGACCCGATGCGCTTCTTCGTAGACTCGTCAGATACAGCCTTGGCGCCGTTCTCGCAAAACTCAAAAATCTTGCGCTTCTTGTCAGGACTCGGCCATGCGCAGCTCTGGCAGTCGAACCCGGTTACCTGGTTGATCTTCAAAAAAGCTTCGGCCGATCGAATTGGACCCATTTCACCAATGCCGTAGAGCATGGTATTCCAGATGGCAGGAATGCCGGCAGCCTCTTCAGAAGCAACCCCGATTCTGAGTTTGCCCAAATCGGTTGGGTTTTGCGCTTGTAGTGAAGTGGAGTCATTCGGATCCAGTGCCGCCGCGAGATCTGCGCCGGGGCCGATCACTTTATTCGGGCGCAGGTCCTGCTTGGTGCGATAGTGCCCGTCTCTGCACTGCTCGTCCCCTTGGATTACGTCGAAGCTGTCTGATGTTTTCATGACGTTACTTGAATCGGCTAGCCTCCCATCGCCCCAGGCCTTTCTTCACACGTCCGATGTCAAGACGCACGCGCGGATTTGAGCGAAGCCCCCTCGAGTCCCTCCCGTTCTCGACTGTTTGCCCGCAAGGTTCGCGGAAACAGCGTGGGTTGGGATTGCGTCGCTCCGATAAACAGCAAGCCACCAATCATGGCCGTGTTCTTGAGGAAATTGATGAGCTGCGGTATGAACGAGCTTGTGCCAACTTCCTGCCAAAAGGCGTGCCCCAGGAACGTTGCGGGAACCAGGAAAACCAACAATGCCACGGCTGCCAGTCGCGGATAGATGCCGAAGGCCAAACAAACTCCTGCGACTACTTCAAGGCTTCGAGCGCTCAGCATGAGAAAATCCGCCAGGCTGGCGGGAGCACCATGCTCGACGAGCTCTTTTGCAGCAAGAGCCTGGCTGATGACCCCGAGACCAGTCAGCAGAAATATGATCGCTACCAGAACGCGAGAAAAGGCTAGAACATATCGCTGAGTAGAATTCATTGGAGACCCCTTCGTTGCACGGCTCCAACTTGCTCGCCTAACATTGCTTTCATTTCTAAACTCCTTTCATTCCTTTCTGTCAATCCCGCCAGTCGAAACTGAGCACCTGCTTTGCTTTCGCCTGTCCGGCAGCTACCCGGCTGTACGCGCCCACAGCTTTTTCAAATGGGACGATCTCAATCGGCGGGGGGATCAAAGCCCCCGTTTCAAAACCCAGCCGGAGCTCGTCTTCGATTTCCGCTACCTGACGCGATGTCAGTCCATAACTGTCTACTCCGAGCAGCCGGGAGAAATTGTGATAGAAGTCAATAAGGTTGAAGCTGACGCGCGGATCTACCCGGCTTGAGATAGCCACCTGCCGCCCCCCGAACGTGAGTGATCGCAACGCCGGCTCGAACATTGGGCCACCAACAGTGTCAAAGACTGCATCGACTCCTCTACCCGCCGTCAGTTCCATGACTCGTTCATGGAGATTTTCGGTCTTGGTATTGACTACCGACTCGGCGCCGGGAATTGGATCGGATGTCGTATCCGCGCCAATAACGCGGGCCTGCTTCCAATTCGCAATCTGCGTGGCTGCTTGTCCAACCGCGCCCGCGGCGCCGACAATAAGGATAGTTTCGCCAGCCTGGATTTGAGCGGCACTCACTACCGATGCCCAGGCCGTAATGAACGGGACACCGATCGCCGCGGCCTGCGCCATGCTCAAAGACTTCGGTTTGAGCGACAGCGCTTCTACTGGGACTACGACATACTCTGCGTGAGATCCGTCACGGACCACCCCCAGCGTCGGGTAACTGCCCCAGACCTCTTCACCCTCATGAAGCCTCCCTTTTATGACAGTGCCCGCAAAGTCCCGGCCGGGAGTTCGTGGGAGAGTTGTCTTCTTGAAGTGTCCCGCCACATTTCCGACGTCGCTGGGATTGATGGCCGCAGCCTTCACATGAACAAGTGCTTCCCCCTCGCCCGGCTCGGGCATCGGGAGTTCTTCGATCCGCAGAACGGACGGTGGCCCAAACGCGGCAAAACGCAACGATTTGATTGTGTTAGTACTCATGGCTGACCAATGCGCAACAGCAACCAACGCTTGACTTTCGCAACTGTCGGCGATAAGTCATGTCCGCCCGACGATCTCGGCCAGGAACCACGTTCGTCGTTCGGTCTGATCAATCCATACTTCGATCAAGCTGGTGGTGGCGACATCTTTGTGCTGCCCGCAAATCTCGTGCGTCGAGCGCAGGAATCCCGTCAGGCGCCGGCTATCTTCGAGCAACTCGGCCAGCATGTCGTCCGGACTGACAACGTCTTTGTTATTGTCCGCCAGCCTCTGATGCCCGGATATATCGCTGATGGAATGGAGAGTAGTCCCGCCGATCTTCCGTCCCCGCTCGGCGATTTCGTCCGTCATGGCGAAGAGTTGGTCGCCGTGCTCGTCCAGCAAGAGATGATAATCGCGGAAGTGCGGTCCGCTCATGTGCCAGTGGAAATTCTTGGTTTTCAGGTACAGAGTGAAGACGTCCGCCAGCAGCTCACGGAGTGCGCTCGATATCTCCGCAACTCCATCGCGGCTGAGTTCGATTCCATGCTCGGCCCGCTCTTCATACCTGACTGCGCTTTTGCTCATGGTTTTTGGTCCTGTCCTGTTCGACCGACGTTTCTAGAGCAAGCCGCCTGCCGATCGATAACCGCAGCGCTTCGGGCATCGTAAGCGGGGCAAGCGGGGGATAAGTGTCACCATGATGCCAGCCAAGACGCTCTGTCAACAGCCTCCGGGGAGTGCCGTCGCAGCACCTGCTGCTCTGTTCATGGAAACCAATGATTTTCTCTCCCTACAACCGGTTGGCAAGGCAGATGCAATTACTGAGGTCGAGTAGTGCGCTCATCTGCGCACCTGAACAAGGAGAATCGATGTTACGAGATGAAAAGATCACTTTACGCAGCCGGTTGGGATTCATCGGCCTCGGGTACCTGGGCTCACGGATCGCGAAGCGGCTGGCCGCAGCCGGGTTTCCCATGGTCGTCTACGATCTTGATAGCACAAAAGCCGGGGAACTCGTTGCCCTCGGGGCCAAAGTTGCACGGCATCCCGGAGAGCTGACTAGCGAGGTTGATGTAGTGTTGTCGTCTCTTCCAGACGATCGTGCCGTCGAAGCCGTCTACCTGGGACCGGGCAACGTTCTGGGCAGCGCCAGACCCAACACCCGGATTATCGAGTTGAGTACGATCTCGCCGGAGACTGCCAGGGAGCTACATCGAGCGGCCTTGAAGGTTGATGTTTGCGCGGTCGATGTTGCGGTCTCTGGCAGCACAAAGTCCGCCGAAGCCGGGGCCCTGACACTATTCGGCGGCGGCGAACGTGAAGTCTTTGAAGCGACCGAAGCGATTTTTTCCGCTATCGCGAAGCAGTGGTTTTACATGGGCCCAAGTGGCTCTGGTGTGGCGATGAAGTTGGTGGTGAACGGCCTTTTGGGAGTGGGCATGCAAGCTATCGCTGAAGCGGCCGCGTTAGGCGAGAGGCTGGGCCTGCCCCGCGATCTTCTGTTGGACACACTGGCCAAGACTGCGGTTGTCGCTCCGGCCCATGCTGGAAAACTGGCTACCGCCAAAAAGAACGACTACACGCCGCAATTTCCGATTCGTCTCATGCACAAGGATTTCGGACTGGTTCTGGCTGCGGCGGCGCCGCATGGACTCTCCCTGCCCGTGACCGAAGCGGCTGCGGCAGTTAATTCCGCGGAAGCGCAGTCCGGGATCGAGGAAGATTTTTCCGCCGTAATCCGGCGGATGGAGCAACAGGCTGGAGCGGAGAAGGCTCCGGCCGCTTAGGAAAAAAAGGAGACTCAAAAATGACATTGAGAAGGCTTGGACAAAGTGATTTGAAAATCACGCCGATTGGGATTGGAGCTTGGGCGATCGGCGGAGGAAGTTGGGAGTTCGCCTGGGGGCCCCAGGATGACGAGGAATCCATTGCCGCGATCCGCGCGGGACTGGACCGCGGCATAAATTGGATCGATACCGCAGCGGTCTATGGGCTGGGGCATTCGGAGACCATCGTCGGCCGCGCTGTCAAGGGGCTCCGTCAGCGCCCGTATATCTTCACGAAGTGCAGCCTGGTTTGGGACGATTCCGGAAATGTCTCGCACAGCCTGAAATCCGCGTCCATTCGCCGGGAAGCCGAGGCCAGTCTGATGAGATTGGGACTAGACGCCATCGATCTCTATCAAATCCATTGGCCGGCTTGGCGAGGCGGCCCGGAGAGTGATTCGCCGGGCTCAATCGAGGAGACTGTCGGCGCTCTGGCGTTACTCCAGCGCGAAGGGAAGATCCGCAATATCGGATTGTCGAATTTCAATGCGAAGCAGATGCAGCGCGCTCTGAACGTCGCGCCCATCACGTCGCTCCAGCCGCCCTATTCCCTCCTGGCGAGGGACGTCGAGTCATCGATTCTTCCATTCGCTCGGGAGCACCAGATCGGCGTCATCGTTTACTCCCCCATGGCGTCCGGCCTGCTGACCGGCGCTATGACCCGCGAACGGATAGCTGCACTCCCTGAAGACGATTGGCGGAAACGCAACCCCAACTTTCAGGAACCATTTCTGTCACGCAATCTTCGGCTGGTGGAAACGCTGCGCGCTATCGCCAAGCGGCGTAACGCGACACCGGGCGAGGTGGCCATCGCGTGGACCTTGCGGAATCCCGCCGTCACTGGCGCAATTGTTGGCATCCGGAGCGAACAGCAAGTGAGCGGTATCGCCGGCGCCGCGGACTTAGAGCTCAACGCCGACGACATGCTGGAAATCGAGCAAGGACTCACACAAAAAGCGGCCTAAGACAGATCGCCGACAGCGGGCATGGTCTATGAAACTTCGCATTCAAGGAAACTCGCTGCGCCTACGGCTGACCCAGAAGGAAGTTGCTCAACTCCGCGACAGGAACCGCGTGGAATCGTCCATTGAGTTTGGGCCCGGGCAAACCCTTGTTTATAAGCTGGAAGGCTCATTCCGCGACAAGGTGGTCACCGCCAATTTCGAGGGCCAAACCATTCACGTGATGGTCCCGATGCAAGTGATGAGGGAGTGGATTGAAAGCGACCAAGTGAGCATCGAGGCCTTGTCGCAAGCGAGCGTGCAGTTGCTTATCGAAAAGGATTTTCACTGCCTGCACAAGTCTGACAAACAAGATCCTGATGCTTACCCGAATCCACTTGCGAATACCCTGGAGTGCGAGTGACTTTGAAATGACGCCAGGATGACATGAAGTGTCATCACCACGGCGCTCAAAGTCACCCATGACCCGTGTCCGTTGAGTTTTGGCTAGCCGGCCCTGGTTCGAATCAACTGAAACGTCGCCGATTTCGAATGGCTGTAAGAGTGCAAAGAGTGGACTCATATGTGGATCGTCCGCCTAGCGCTCCGCCGTCCGTATACGTTCATGGTGATGGCCATCCTTATCGCAATCATGGGCGGCCTTTCGATGGTCACGACGCCGACCGATATTTTTCCATACATCAATATTCCGATGGTAGGCGTGATTTGGACCTACAGCGGTATGAGTCCGGACGACATGGCGAAACGTGTCCTCATCGTTTCCGAGCGCGCCATGACCACCACAGTCAACGATATTGAACGCATCGAGTCGACTGCGTACAACGGCGTGGGGCTGATCCGCGTCTACATGCAGCCGGGGACGAACGTAGACCTGGCCGTCGCCCAGGTGACAGCGGTTAGCCAGACGCTGCTTCGAACCATGCCGCCCGGCATTTTCCCACCCCTCATCGTGCAGACCGACGCCTCCAGCGTTCCCATCCTTCAGTTGGGCCTTAGCAGCGGCACGCTAACCGAGCAGCAACTTTATGACTACGGTCAGAATTTCGTTCGCACTCGCCTGGCAACCATTCCGGGTATCTCCGTGCCCCTGCCCTACGGCGGGAAAGTCCGCTCTGTCATGGTTGACCTGGATCCCGACGCCTTGTACGGAAAAGGACTGTCAGCCACCGACGTTTCTAACGCGTTAAATCTTCAGAATCTCATTCTTCCCACCGGCACTGTGAAGGTCGGGATGCGCGAGTACCTGATTCGGCTCAACAGCAGCCCTGAACTGATATCGGCGATGAACGACATGCCGATCAAGACGGTTAATGGCAACCCGGTGTACTTCCGCGACGTCGGAACGGTCCGGGATGGCTATCAGGTGCAGACCAACATAGTTCGCATTAATGGCGGCCTCTCTTCGCTGCTGACCGTCTTGCGGCATGGCGGCGCCTCGACGTTGGCGGTGGTGCAGGGCGTCAAGAACCTGCTGCCGAAGATACAGGCGTCGCTCCCACCGGCGCTGAATATTACCCAACTCTTCGATCAGTCGTTATTCGTGAAGGCTGCGGTTACGGGAGTGGTTCGTGAGGCCAGCATTGCCGCGTTGCTGACGGCGCTCATGATTCTGCTGTTCCTCGGCAGTTGGCGCAGCACTCTGATCGTCTGCATTTCGATTCCCCTTTCGATTCTCACCTCCCTCACGATCCTGGGGCTTCTCGGCGAGACCATCAACGTGATGACGCTGGGAGGGCTGGCGCTGGCGGTCGGAATTCTGGTGGACGATGCCACGGTAGAAATCGAAAATGTACATCGCAATATGGGAATGAAAGGTAAGACCCTGGTCCGCGCGATTCTGGATGGCGCGCAGGAAATCGCCGTGCCGGCTTTTGTTTCCACCCTGTGCATCTGCATCGTCTTCGTTCCTGTGCTCATGCTGTCCGGCGCGGCGAAATTCCTGTTTACGCCGCTGGCCATGGGTGTGGCGTTCGCGATGCTGACGTCTTATCTGCTCACCCGCACAGTGGTGCCGACGCTCGTCCACTACATGTTGCAGTCCGAGATGGGCCTTTACCAGGACGGCGAGGGGGCTGACACGCCGGCAGCAAAATCCGCGGGTGTTATCTGGCGCGTCCATCAAGCTTTCGATCGAAGATTCGAGAAATTTCGGGAAGGCTATCGCCGACTGCTCGAACAGGTGCTCGCCCACCGCGCCATCGTCGGCGGAGCATTTCTCGGGTTCGCGCTGGCGTCGGCTGGGCTGATAACGATCATCGGCCAGAACTTCTTCCCTTACGTCGACGCCGGACAGATGCGGCTGCACGTCCTCACTCCCACTGGAACCCGCATCGAGGAGGCCGCGGCAATCTTTTCGTCCATCGAGAAGGAGATTCGCGAGATGATTCCGGCGCAGGAACTCGATTCAATTCTGGACAATATCGGACTGCCGAATTCCGGAATAAACCTGGCCTTCAGCGATAGCATCACCAACGGCAACGGTGACGGCGAGATCTTGATCTCGCTGAAGACGGATCATCACCCGACGCTCGACTATACAAGGAAACTTCGCAACACCCTATCGGCAAGGTTTCCGGCCGAGACCTTCTTCTTCCAGGCAGCCGATATCACCAGTGAGATTCTCAACTTCGGTTTGCCGGCTCCCGTGGACGTTCAGGTGATCGGGAACAACCTCAACCAAAGCGCTCAAGTGGCCACAAAACTACAGAACGAAATCACCGGCCTGCCGGGAGCCGTGGATGTTTTTGTCCGGCAGCGAGAGGATTACCCGACCGTCGACGTCAACGTCGATCGGATTCTGGCGAACGAATCCGGTCTGACCCAGAGAGACGTGGCGAGCAGCCTGCTTATCTCCCTATCGGCGAGCGGCCAGGTGGCGCCGAATCAGTGGCTGGATCCGCAGAACGGCGTGAATTACCAGGTTGCGGCGCAGACTCCGCAATACAAGATCGACACCTTTGACGCTATGCGGCGCACGCCCATTACGCCACCCGCAGGCGGGGCGACGCAGTTGCTCTACAATCTTGCCGGGTTGAAAAGGAACAACTCACCCGAAATTGAAAGTCATTACGATATTCAACCCGTCATCGATATCTTCGCGAGTCCGGACCAGCGCGATTTAGGAGGGCTCGCAGGTGACATCGAAAAGATCATTGCCAACATGCGCCCGACACTTCCGCGCGGAACCTCAATCGATCTGCGCGGCCAGGTGGACACTATGCGGACCTCATTCACCCGTCTGGGCCTGGGAATGATCTTCGCTGTGGTGCTGGTCTATCTTGTAATGGCCGTCAACTTTCAATCCTGGCTGGATCCCTTCATCATCCTGATGGCGCTTCCTGGAGCAATGGCGGGCATGCTCTGGATGCTGTACCTGACGCGCACTACTCTCAGCGTTCCGGCGTTGATGGGCGCCATCATGGGCATCGGCGTTGCGACAGCCAACAGTATTCTGCTGGTCACATTCGCAAATGACGAACGCGCAACGGGGAAGAACGCCGTGGAGTCTGCTCTCTCGGCGGGGTTCACACGAATCCGGCCGGTCACGATGACGGCGCTCGCGATGATCATCGGTATGCTTCCGATGGCGTTCGCCCTTGGCGAAGGTGGCGAACAGAACGCGCCACTGGGGAGAGCGGTTATTGGGGGACTCTTGTTCGCGACGCCCACCACGTTATTCTTTGTACCGATTATTTACACTCTGCTTCGGAAGAAAGCGCCGGTGGACATGGATCGCCAGATTGCAATAGAAGCGGGGGAGGTTCCCAAGCCATGAGCGCGCATCCTGGGTCGTGGGGCAAGCCGCTGGCCGTGGTCGCGATTCTAGGCGCGGCCGCCGCCGTTTACCTATTAGGGTATTTGCCGCGGGAGCGGACCACGAAACAGATCGACGACGCCGCTCGAATCCGCAGGATCACACCGCCCTTGGTTAATTCCGCCGTAGTCAAGCGCGCTGCTCCGAGCACCGAATTATTGCTGCCGGGAAACATCACGCCCATCACGGAAGCGTACATTTACGCCCGGGCCGCGGGTTATCTAAAGCGGCGTTATGTCGATATCGGCGATCTCGTGCGCGCCGGGCAGAAACTTGCCGATATCGAGGCGCCGGACCTCGATCAACAGGTATTCCAATCGCGGGCCGCGCTTGCGCAAGCCCAGGGACAGCTCGGCCAGGCACAAGCCCTGCTTGAGCAGCTCATCGCAACGCGCGATCTGGCAGAGATCACCTGGCAGAGATACAAAATTCTGACCGCCGACGGCGCGGTGTCGCGGCAGGATGGTGATAATCAATCGACCGCAGCCAAAACATCGCAGTCGAACGTCGTTGCTCAGCAGAAGATGGTCCGTGCAGCGGGGGAGTACGTTCGGGCGAGCCAGGCGACCTTGGACCGGATAGTGGCGCTTCAAGGTTACGAGCGAATCACAGCACCGTTCGACGGCATCATCACTGCGCGCAATGTCGACGTCGGCGCGCTCATTTCGGCTAACGGAGCTACTCTTGGGCCTGCGCGCTCCAATGCTGCCGCTCCGTCCGATGTTCCCAGTGGAGGCGAAATATTTCGTCTGGCGCAAATAGGGAAGCTTCGGATTCTGATCGCAGTTCCACAAACGAATGCGCCGGGAGTCCGGGTGGGGCAAACCGCTACGGTCGCCGTCCAGCAAATTCCCAGTCTGAGCTTTAAAGGCAAGGTGACGCGAACTTCCAGCTCTCTGGACGCTCAGTCCAGAACACTTCTGACGGAAGTGGACGTCGACAATCCAAAGGGAGTGCTGCTGCCGGGAATGTACGCAATGGTTTCCTTTACTACAGACCGAATCGATCCTCCGTTCCTGGTGCCGGACGCGGCTCTGGTGGTCAGATCGAGCGGTACTGTGGTAGCCGTACTCCAGCCTTTGACTGCTGACGAGCAACAAAAGGTCAGTGCCGATGGAATCGACGCGGCGACGCTTGCCCGCGTCAGGCGCGTTCACTTCCAGACTGTAGAGCCAGGACGCGATTACGGGATCGAGCTTGAGATTGTGAACGGTCTGAAGGCAGGTGAAGAGGTTGTCGTCGATCCAAGTGATTCCGTGCAGGAAGGCGCACTGGTTCAAATCGCGGCTAAGAATTCGGGTCCAAAGGCAGCGCAATGAGAGGTTGGTTTCAAGCCGCAGTTTTGATGCTGGCTGTCCCTGTGCTTGGAGAAGCGCAGACGGGCTTCTTGGGCAATGCTTTCATCCGTCCTTACGAAGCGAAGCCCGTTCCTCCGGTGAACCTTAAGAATTCGGAGCGGATTTTTGATTTGATGCGCGCCGGCCAGTTGTATCTTTCACTGGCGGATGCGATCGCGCTGGCTCTCGAGAACAATTTGGATATCGAGGTGGAGCGATATCTCCCGCGAATCGCGGAAACCGACATCGGTCGCGCAAAAGGTGGCGGGTTACTACGCGGGGTTAGCCTTTTGGTCAACGAGCCGCCTCCCGGCATCGGCGGACCGAACGGCCCGTTGCTTACCACTCTCACCACCAGTTCCACACCGGCGCCGACTGTGAACACTAATCTTTCGGACGTCGCGTTGATTACGCAACAGCAGAACGATCTGTCCGTGACGGGCGCGATTCCGCTGTCCACCGGCCCGGCGATTCCACAATACGATCCGTCTCTTTCGGGACAGATCAACTGGGCGCATCAAAGTACTCCGGAATTCAATCCGCTGATAACCGGCGCATCGAACTGGCTGGTTTCAAATAATATCAACAGCACTGTAGGGTGGACTCAAGGCTTTTCGCCCGGAACCCAGGTCAGCATGACTTTCGACGATACCCGATTAACTTCCAACTCGGACCGATACACTTACAATCCGATTCTCAGCTCAAGCCTGGGATTTACTATCACCCAGCCGCTGCTACGCGGTTTCGGCATCGAATTGAATCGCCGATACATTCACATCGCCAAGAACAACGGAAAGATCGCCGATCTGGTGTTTCGACAGCAGGTGATCGACACGGTGGCCGGTATCGCCAGGCTCTATACGGACCTGGTGAGTCTGAATGAAGACGTCAAGGTGAAGCGCGAAGCAATGCGGCTGGCTGAGCGGTTGTATGAGGACAATAAGAACAAAGTTCAACAGGGCGAGCAGGCGCCGATCGAGGTGACGCGGGCACAGGCTCAAGTTGCATCCAATCGGCAGGCACTAATCTCGGCCCAGGGTCTGGTTCAGCAGCAGGAACTGATCGTCAAGACGGCGATTACCCGCGGCGGCCTGGCGAATCCTGCAATTCGCGGAGCCCATATTATAGCTACAGACACACTGACGGTTCCCGAGACCGACCCAGTGCGACCCATCGAACACTTGATCGCCGAGGCATTGCGAGAGCGGCCCGATCTGGCGCAAGCCGGCATCCAGGTGGAGAATTCCCAGATCAGCTTGAAAGGTTCGCTCAACGCTCTGCGGCCGGAGTTGGATGTGGTTGGAACGATGCAGAACGGCGGGCTTTCCGGTGACATAAATGCGCCTGGGGCGGCGCTTACGCCTGGCGCAGCGCTCTATCCCGGCGGCAACGGAACTGCGCTCGGACAGATCTTCAGGAATAATTTCCCGAGCTACAGTGTTGGCATGCAGTTAACCCTACCGTTGCGGAATCGCGTTGCGCAGGCGGATGCCGTTCGCGACCAACTGCAAGTCCGGCAGACTCAGTTGCGGCGGCAGCAGTTCGAGGATCAGGTTCGTTTGGAAGTCGCAGACGCCTATGTAGCCATGCAGCAAGCCCGGGCCGCCTACGATGCCGCCGTCCAGAGCCGCGTTCTTCAAGAACAATCCGTGAAAGTGGAACAAGAAACTTTTGACGTCGGACTTGCGACGAACTATCTCGTGATCCAGTATCAAAACTATCTGGCACAGGCACAGTCGAGTGAAGTTGCCGCGAAGGGAGCGTACGCAAAGGCGAAGATTGCTCTCGATCGGGCCACTGCGAGCACCCTTGACGTCAATCAAGTATCGGTTCAGGAAGCGCAGAACGGCCGCGTATCTCGGCCTCCCGGGCGAATTTCCCAGCCGTAGTAGGACAAGCCTCCGGCTTGTCCTTTTGGCAAGCCGGAGGCTTGCTCCACGGGAGACGCAGGATGGACACGGCGGCATCGTGGCGACACCACCGAAAGCATCGAACCCGGGTAAGTGGCTCCGATACAACATTGAGGGCGACGGCGAATCGATTGCATTATTCCATGTGAAGGTACCAAGTTGATTATGAAACGGCTACTTTATCTGATCGCCTTCTGGCCCACCACTCTCGTTCATGCGCAACATTGCAGGATAGCAGGCCAGATCTTTTTCGCGGATGAGGTCGATCGCACAATTACTCTTAGGACCGATTCCGACGACCTGGTTAATTTCAGCTACGATAACGCCACGAAGTTTCTGAGGAGGAACTCGAGCGCCAACCGCATACCCCCGGAGGAACTAAACAATGGGGACCGCTTATGCGTGGGGACCTCAGAACCTGTTCTGGTAACGGTTACGCCGCGCACGGAGATCAATGCCGAGCAGAAGAAGGAACTCGCAGCGTGGCAAGCGGACAGCCTTTACGGCTTGGTGTCCGCCTTGGACACGAAGGCCCGCCGGATCACTCTTGCGGTCTCTACTGCCAACAAGGAGATCAGCTTTTCCGTCGACGTAAGTCCAAATGCGGCTTATTGGTTTTTTCCGCCTAACGCTGCCAGTTTGAGCGACGCCGTTGCCGGCTCTTTGGATCGGATCTCCTCCGGAGACACACTCTACGTTCGCGGCGCGAAAGGTACAGCAGGTCAGAGTTTCGTCGCGAACCTCATCGTCTCGGGGGGCGTCCGTAGTTTCGCGGCAACTATAGAACCAACGGATGCCGTAGACGATCTGTTACACGTTCGCTTGGTCCCCTCGGGAAATATGAGAACAGTTCACATCGCCTTTGGGGAATTCTATGCGATCGGGCGGGCGGGAGGCGCTTCTACCGGCAAAGCTCGCCGCCTCTATCGAATGTCTGTGGCCGATCTGCAGCGGGGCGACACGGTCTTGATTCTTGGAATCGACCAAGGTGACGGTTCGCTCCACGCGTGCGCTTTAATCGCGGGATTCTCGCCTTTTGGCGTTCTTCCTCCAGACCCGAGTCAACAAATGCGATGGATCTTCGACAATGTCGCTCTTGGTTATGCGTATCCGGCTACGCCCTCAGCGAGGAGCAAACCTTGAAAACGCATTACGCTTGGGTGGCGGGAACAACTGCGATCGGGTTGCTCGCGGCTGCCACGGCTCTTCGTTCCGGTGAGGCAGACAGCCCGACTGGTTGGGATCCGATTCCGGCCACAGCGCGGAAGGAAATCAAGTCTGTCGAAATGGAGATCGACCACATTGAGGCCGAATCACTCGATCGAGCGCGATGGGCCGCGTTGGACCGCTTTCAGCAAATCACGCTCCTCGGTAAAATCATCTTCTACGACAAAGACCTTTCCGTGAATAGGAACGAGGCCTGTAGCTTCTGCCACATGCCGGAGACCGGTTTCAGCGGACCGGTCAGTGTTCTCAACCAGACCACCGCGGCGTACCCCGGCTCCGTTCGAACGCGCTTCAGTGGACGAAGGCCTCAATCTCATACTTATGCGAGTTACTCACCCGTCCTTCATTACAATCTTGAACAAGGTGATTTTGTCGGTGGCCAGTTTTGGGACATGCGCGCCACTGGGTTGCGCCTGGACAGCGCGCTCGCCGAGCAAGCACAAGGTCCTCCGCTGAACCCAGTCGAGATGGGCTTGATCGACCCGGCGTGTATGGTGTATCGAATATCCCAAAGCCCGTACCGTTCCATGGCGCAAAGCCTTTGGGGCGCGCAGGCATTCGCGGTTCAGTGGCCGGCCAATGCAAAGCAGGTGTGCGATCGTCCAGGCCCGGCGCCGGATGTTGACCCGTTGCCAGTTCATCTCGGCCCCGTCGATCGAGGAATTGCACAAACTACCTTTGATCGGATCGCGGAAGCGATCGCAACTTTCGAAGGTTCGCCTGAAGTGGCCCCGTTCTCTTCGAAATACGACTATGTCATGGCCGGGAGAGCAGAGTTTACGCCCCAGGAAAAGGCTGGTTACGAGCTGTTTCGGAGCAAAACCACGCACTGCAACGAATGCCACAGAGACGGAGGCCCGGGTGAGGAACCGCTATTCACGGATTTTACTGCCTCCAACCTGGGCGTGCCGCCCAACCCGGATCTCCCTTTCTACAAAGAGAACACGCCCGATCAGCTAGGGTACACGGCCAATCCGGACGGCCTCAAATTCCTTGATCTGGGAGTGGGCGGCTTCCTGGCCAGCCCGCAAAATCCCAATCACGAGTGGGCAGCCATGGCCAAGTCTTATTTCGGAAAGTATAAAACTCCCACGCTACGCAATGTGGACATGCGGCCACGTACCGACTTCGTGAAAGCCTACATGCACAATGGATACCTTAAGTCGCTGAAGGAGGTAGTCCATTTCTACAACACCCGGGATACGCTGCCGAGGTGCAAACCGGGAGATCCTGGCGAGAAGATAACGTGCTGGCCGGCGCCCGAGAACCCGGCCACGATCAATCGAAAACAACTCGGCGATTTGAAACTGACCGGCCAACAGGAAGACATGCTGGTGGCATTTCTCCAGACGCTTACCGACGGCTATTCGCCTTCGGGGAAGTAGCCGGAGTCTACTTTAGCCCTGGATCAATCAACGTCAAATCTGTATCGGGATCGAACCGCTTCCTCATCGCTATCGGATCGACGATGACCATTACTTCCAGCGTCGGAGATACGTACGCATCAAGAACGTGGCCGGCACGCGTTGTTCCGTCTGGACTCCCCACCACCATGTGCGTATGCACTACGGGCTTTCCTTGATAGAGTGCGATATCGCCGCTCATCCCAATCACTTCATGCTGGCCGTTGATGGGAATCTTCTTGTACATTTTGCGCTGGGGATCGAACCATCCCAACGTCGCACGATTCAGCGCTCCAATCGCGGTGAAATGCGCACTCGAAACGTGATACTTGTCCGCAAACTCCAGCAGTCCGGAAAAAGCCTCATCTCCCTGGTAGAAGATGACCGCATATTGTTTCGTCGGTTCTCCAGGGTTAAGCAATTCGACTTGCATCTTCGGAGCTTTGCCCCTTGGAACGGCTTCGGACGGCGAGACATATTCGCTCGCCGTGTCGTGCGTCTGCCCCGTCATGGCGATCCCAATCAACAAGAATAAGTAACTCAGCCGCTTCACTTTGATCATAGAGTTCCCCTGCTCTGTTCGCGCTAAACGGGAAGTTCCGCGCTCGATGGAAACCCGTGCATCTCACGTCCCAGGTCTCCATCGTATTTCTTGGTTGTCTTGAACAGCTCCAGATGACCGTCTGAGGCATCCAATCGGCACGCGTCGCGGATGGACTTCATCTCGGCAGCACTCAAGGGTTGAAAGCCGCGCGCGACCTCGAGATTCTGGTGCAGTACGTCAAGGGAATCGATGCCACTAATGGTCACGGCAACCGGCAGGCTCATCGCATAGCGCAGTCCCATGGTGACAACAATCGCGCCCTCGCGCACCAGTTCGCCACTGCCTCCCAGGCTTTTCATTCCTAGCGCCGCCATGCCCCGCCTGTTGACCTCCGGCAGCACGTTGGTCTCGAAGCTGCGGAAAGTCGCGTCCAGGCAATTGAGAGGCATCTGCACAGTGTCAAAAGGGAAGCTGTGGGAAAGCATCTTCAAATGAATGGACGGATCTTTATGTCCGGTGAATCCGAGAAACCGCACTTTGCCCTGCCGCTTGGCTTCGAGCAGAGCTTCCGCCACGCCATTTGGAGCAAAGATCAGCTCCGGATCGTTCTCGTAGATCACCTCGTGTATCTGCCACACGTCCAGGTGATCGGTCTGCAGGCGCGTTAGCGATTCCTCCAGCTGGCGCATGGCGACATTTTTATCGCGCCCATGCGTACACACCTTGGTCATTACGACAGCGCGGTCCCGCTTGCCCTTGAGCGCGCGGCCCAGCCGCTCCTCGCTTAGGCCACTATGGTATTCCCAGGCATTGTCGAAGAAGTTCACGCCGGCATCCAACGCTTCGTTGACAATTTGGGTGGCTTCCGTGTCACTGTTCGCGGAGCCGAGGTGGTATCCGCCGATTCCTAAGGCCGAAACTTCGAGACCCGTGCGCCCCAGCGGCCGCTTGGGTATTTCCGCCCCGGATTGGCCTTGGGCTGCGAGGCCTGCGGCTCCCAACATAAACGCCTCCACAAAGGTTCTTCTGGTCACATCAAATCCATGCGGCATATTACTTCGTCGGCGGGAACGGATGCCCGCTGTTGTCTGTCATTTTGAGCATCTCGCGCACCTCAACCTGCTGCATGTCGAGAGGAAAGCCATGAGCGAGGCGTGCTTCCGGGTTGTCGAATTGGAGCGACAGTTTGTAAAGTTCGAACCTTCCGTCCACCGCATACTGCCGGCAACGATCGCGCAGCGCCTGCATCGCAGACGGCTGCAGCGGCTCGAATCCCTGCGCTACCTTGAGCGCCTGCTGGAGAGCCTCCGGCTTATCAATCCCGGTAATCGTAGTAGTCACCGGAAGGCTCATCGCATATCTTAGAGCTTCCTCGCCGGTGAGCACGCCTTTTTGCACCGGCGCGCCGTGGCCACAAATGGGCTTCATCCCGAGCGCGGCGATTCCCCGGCGATTCAACTCGGGTAGCACCTGTTGTTCGAAGCTATGGAAGTTCGCGTCAAACGCGTTCAGTGGCATCTGCACAGAGTCAAACGGAAAGCCTGTGGCCAGCATCTTCAGGTGGATGGATGGGTCCTTGTGTCCGGTGAATCCGACAAATCGCACTTTGCCTTCCCTCTTGGCCTGCTCCAGCGCCTCCGCGGCGCCATTCTTCCGGATGAACAAGTCTGGATCGTTTTCGAAGCACACGCCGTGGATCTGCCAAAGGTCCAGATGATCGGTTCGCAGCCGATGCAACGATTCGTCAAGCATGCGCAGCGCAAGCGCCTTGTCGCGCCCGTGCGTACAGACCTTGGTCATCAGGAACACGCGATCGCGCATGCCGTTTAGACCGGCGCCCATCCAGGCTTCGGCCTTGCCACGGTGATATTCCCAACAATTGTCGAAAAATGTAATACCGCCATCCACGGCCTGCCTAACCAGGCGTACCGCGGTGCTCTCGTCCGGCGCATCGCCGAGATGATGTCCACCGAACCCTATCGCCGAGATCTTGACGTCGTGGCGACCGAATTGTCGCAGAGGAATCGCATTACTAGTATTCGGCATCGTGTGCTCCGGTCATCACTTCAAATTCCTGCAACTGAGGCTCCAATTCCTTGACTCTGACTGAGAGCGACTTGTTTCGCGGTTCCCAGCTCAGTGAGTCGAAATAGCGCCATTAGACGACGTCCAGGAGGCACTTAGGGAGCCATATGACTGCTCAACCGCCGATCGAGAGCGCACAGCTACAATCAGCGCATCTCGTGTCTATGATACTTGAGTGGCACAGTCCACATTGCGTAGTGCCCGGCGCTGCTCTACACCGGCCTGATGACTACTTCGCCCTTCGGGATATTATCGAGCACCGACATTCCCACATCCAGATGCTGATTCATCAGCAAGTGCGGCGTGTGCGCCATCCACTCCGCCAACGAGATGTCCTGGTATTCGCTAGTCCTGAACATCTCAAGAAAGACTAGGTCGGAGTCGCCCGTATTCTCGATGTAATGGGGGTTGGAAATCGGGATGTAGCCGACATCCCCCTCTTCGAAATCCATCGTTCGGGCCGTGGAACCCGCGGCGAAAACCGTCATGCGGCCCTTGCCCGTGATGTAGTACTGCCACTCATCCGCGTTTGGATGCCAGTGCAATTCGCGCAGGCCGCCCGGCTTCAGAGTAACAATCGCAGCGGAAATCGGGGTCACGGGGAAGATCTTTGAATCGATGATCTTCACTTCGCCGCCGCGCGTGACCTTCGTTGGCTTCATCGTGCTCGCCTTGAAGTCAAACGTTTTTGGAACCGTTCCGGTCCCTTGGGCCGCCTGGGCCTGTTCCGTTTTCAGATCACCAGGAAGGCCGGTTTGAAAGATGAACAACTCCTTCTTTGGAACCTTATCGAAGGTCGATGGCGGAACATCGAGGTTCTTTGCTAGGACTTCCTTCGGTGTATGCGCCAGCCAGTCCGTGATCAGGAAAGTATGAAACTCGTCAAAGTTCCCGTCGTCGAACACGAGAAGGAACTTGCAACCATCCGGACCCAGGCCCTGAATCGAATGAGGCACTCCGGGGGGAAACAACCACAAGTCGCCCTTGTTTACATCGTTGACAAAACTCCTGCCTTCTTGATCTACCGCGGTAATGCGTGCGCTGCCGTAGAGCATGATGGCCCATTCCGCTTCCACGTGCCAATGAAGTTCACGGACACCGCCCGCCGTGAGACGCATTTCCACGCCTGCTATGGTTGTCGAGATCGGCAATTCACGCGCCGTGACCTGGCGTGTCCACCCACCGTTCTCGACACGTTTATGTGATAGCGCGAATGAATACTTAAACGGTTTTACTGTCCCGCTATCGGTGGAGGGAGACCATTCCGAATCCGGATTTTCCGCCGCCAGAGGCCCGTTCACCTGGCCGGGATTGATCTCGTTCGGCGCAGTGTGGCTAGCCGGCTGCTGCGCATCCGCCGTTCTCTCACCCACCATAGCGATGGTCGCGGCTGCGAGAGCTGCGGAGCCTAGTCCAAAAACGTCTCGTCTACTTAACTTCGTGTCATCAGTTTCAATGTCAGGCATATCGTCTCCTTCCGTCCTATTTCCGACTCCATCAAAAGACATAAGTTACGTAGGCAAACGGGTAATTGTAGTCTTTGCCGGGCGTAGCTTCATTCAGGTACTGGCCGGTAAACAAATGACAAAAACCGAAGCCATAGTCTACATGCCGGTTCTGCTTATACTCCGCGATCAAGTCGAGCTCTTCGCCGAGATGGCTGCTGGTGGCTCCCGGGTGCGCGGCTATGGAGATAGCGCCGCTCGAGGCATACACCGCATCGTTTTTCGTCGCCAACCAGAAATCGTCGAACATCGCCGTCAGTGTCCACTTCTTTCCAACTTTCTCGTCAACGCCCGCGCGGATGTCCTTGATGTTCCTCCAGCCGAATTGATCGGCGAAGTCCATCTTGTCGTGAGAGGAGGGATAAATTTCGTCATGGGTGCCCCATGTCCTGCTATCCGGGTTTTTGTTGCCCGAGGCGTAATTATATTCAGCGAAAGCTCTCGGCTGGGTGCGCGCATCCTTGAAGGTATAGCCGGCATTCCAGTGCCCAGCCCAAGCGTCGATGGTATCGGGACCCAGCGATCCGGTTTGCGTGTTCATTTCGACGTCATAGTCGAAATTGTTGAATAGCGTGCCGGCCACACGAGCTCCTCCCGTCACCTCGCTCAGATTCCCGCGGCCCTCGGTTTCGGGCAGGGACGTCATGCTGGGAGCAACTCGCCACAACAGATAAGGCTCGATCGTCGTGTGACGGAGAAGATGCGTGAAGCTGCTGTAGATTCCATAGATATTGTTGCCTTCAATGTGGTGGTCGATCTGACCGTCGATGGCGTTAATCACCGATGCCGCGAAGATGCTGACTTCGACACCCGGGTGGTGGAGATCGGCGCGGACGGTATCGAATGTCCGCCCCATGTTCAGCCAGTCGGAAGGCCCGATGACGCGCTCGTCGCCAAAGCTGAACATCTGGCGTCCCGCCACCAGGTCGATCCATCCTTCAGTCGAACTGCCAACCCTGACGTAAGCCTCGCGAATATCCCAAATGTTCTGGTAGGGAGGTGCAGTGGCTACGTGGTGATTGAAAAAGACTCGCGAATCCTGCGTCACCCCAACAAATTCCAGCCAGCTGGTGGGTTGAATGTAGACGCCGAGGCGGAGCTGAGTCAAATCATACGTGTCGTTGACGGGGGCGTAGCTGAGTCCGTCCTGGCTTTCAACCCGGTCGCGAAATTGTCCGCCGAATTGGATCCAATGAGGGAGCAATTGGTCTAGTTGGGTGATGGGGAATAGCCAACCGTCTGGATTGGGTCCGGTTACCCGTAGGTCCGTGGACGCATGCGATTCGCCAGGGGTGTCGGGTTGGAACGGCTCGGTAGAAGGAGGCGTGGTTTGTTGAGCCATGGCGCGGCCGACGAGTACCGCGCTCAAGAAAAGAATACGTTGGACAGCTTTTCGTTTGCGTCGTTGGTGTTCCCTGAAGTTTTTTGCCCTGGAAGTGCTCATGTCAATGGTAGGGAAAGCAACTCTGGTGCCACTGCGCGTCACCTGGTAGGCCTGATTTTCTGACACTTCCCGGGCCAGCCGAGCCCATATTTTGACTGGTGTGACTTCTCGTCGCCAGAGGTCTGGGTCCCGCTAGCGATCGCCCCCGTGTTGGCCGTCTGGCCGTGCATCGTTGGAGCGCAGAGCGCGAGCACGGCGGTCCGGAGCAAAGTACGAGACGCGCGCAACGACATGTTCCACGTCACCTCGTTCCTCCAAGAATCACCACAGCGGGGCGGAAGGACCAATCTGGTTTAGTATAGTATGGATTATTTGGCGCTTTGGTCACACGCTTCTACGCAGCAGCGCGCGCCGCAACTTCCGACGCTTCCAGGGCTTCAGCCTCGCGGCTAAACTTTAGGAAGCGTGAGCCCTCTCCGTGGGTCACGCGGATACGATTCGGCACGGTGAATCTGGCCCGAGGTCATCAGATTCGACGGCGGCCCACTGCGACGAGTATTCGTGCTCGAGCCGCCGGAGACTGTGCGGCGACGGCTGTTCCGCGGCAAGTGCCACTGCGAAGACAGGCGATGGACTGCCGTTCCGCCGGCCGGGATAAAGGGTAAAGTTCGGCCTTCCCGCAGAGATTCCGGCAGGTATCCAGAAAGATCCGTCATGGAGGGCATCCTCGCCGCCGCGACTTTGCCACGTAAGCATTTAAGTTTGGCGATGAACGTGCCGGAAGGCAAACATTATGAACGTTACTATTCTTCAACGCAGCGTTGCGCGGATCGACCGTCCAACAGTGCAAACGGGCATGACACCAGAACATCGAGTTCGTCCGCTCATTCCCTCAGGTGATCCCAAGGCAACTGACCCTTTTCTTCTGCTGATGGAGGACTAGTTTCCGCGCGGCGTGTTTGACAGGCACCCACACAGGGGCATGGAAACTGTCACCTATGTGATCGATGGGCGGCTTGATCATTACGACAACTACGGTAACAAGGGCTCACTCTTGCCGGGGAATGTGCAATGGATGACGGCGGGACGTGGCATCATTCACCTCGAACAGCCGCCCGATGGTGTAACGGTTCACTATCTGCAGCTCTGGGTCAATCTTCCCGCTGCCGACAAGATGGTCGAACCACGAACTCAAAACCTGGTGGCTGCCGATCTGCCGTTGCGGCGCGAGCAGGGCGCTGAAATCCGCGTTTTCTCCGGAAAGTCAGGAGACGTGAGCACGCCGACTAAGAACTATTCGCCGGTCACAATGCTCGAAGTGCGTCTTGAAGCCGGGGCGCGCATTCGGCAGGAACTGCCTGCCGATTACAACGCGTTCCTTGTCGTGCTGGAAGGCGATGGCCTCGTTGGAGGGCAATGGCTCGGCGGTGACCAATCGCCGGTACGCGCCGGCGATGTCGTCTGGTTGACCCGAACAGACGACGACGGCCTTTCAGAAGTGAACATCGCTGGCGGCACTGCGCCCTTGCGCGTTCTGCTCTTTGCGGGCCGCCCTCTTCGCGAGCCGGTCGTGGCACGGGGTCCCTTCGTCATGAATACCGAAGAGCAGATCCGCCAAGCGAATATTGATTACCGGGAGGGCCGGTTCGAACCGAGCGGGCGGTAAACGTCCGGTATTCACTCAAAAAGCGAGCTTGGGTCAACTTGAGCGACGGCCGTGGGCACGTGCCACTTGATGATCCCGACCTTCACGGCTTCGTTCACAACCAGGCACGGCGACGGCGAGCAATGCGCCGGCCACGGCCAACTCATCTCAGCGCGCTCGATGATCGCCGTAAGTAAAGGTTGCGAAGAGTCAAGAAGAACGGCGAAATGATGCCACATTGTCCAAATAGAGACCTGCGCACACCGTTTCGATGGAGCTATGTGTTGTCTGATCAGCGTGAGATGTGCAATCCACTATTGGAGTGGTGATTGCATTCCTCTTCCTCGGAAAGGATATGAGTGGTCGCGCTGGAGGAAGCACATAGGATCTCGCGCAATATTCACAATCTGGCCGTCAATTCTTCGGAATCCAGGTGTCCAACCATGGGCGCGTGATGGTGTTCACCGGCGGCATCCTGACGCGGGGCTGAAAAGTGGTAGGCGGCGTGGGCGTGATCGGCGGTTCCGGAGAGCAGGATCACGCTGTAGCGGAAGCTGGAGCGAAAGCATTCTAAATTCTTAAAGGAGCGAACATTTATGGCAAGCAATCGTGGAGTGGTATACGTCGGACCGGGGAAAGTGGAGGTACGGCCGATCGATTTTCCGAAGTTATCGCTGGGATCACGGAAGTGCGAGCACGGGGTGATCCTTAAGGTAGTGAGCACCAACATCTGCGGCAGCGATCAGCATATGGTCCGAGGCCGCACCACGGCTCCTGCCGGTATGGTCCTGGGACACGAGATCACCGGCGAAATCATTGAGAAAGGCAGGGACGTAGAGTTCTTGAATGTGGGCGACTTGGTGTCCGTCCCTTTCAACATCGCGTGCGGACGTTGCCGTAACTGCCGGGAAGGCAAGACCGGCATCTGCTTGAACGTCAATGGAGATCGCGCCGGCGCCGCTTTCGGCTACGTCGACATGGGCGGATGGGTAGGCGGCCAAGCCGATTACGTGATGGCGCCGTATGCGGATTTCAACCTCCTCAAATTTCCTGACAAGGACCAGGCTCTGGAGAAAATCGAGGACCTCACGCTGCTCTCCGACATCTTCCCGACGGGCTACGATGGAGCGGTAAAGGCCGGAGTAACGACTGGATCAACGGTGTACGTGGCCGGCGCCGGTCCTGTAGGACTTGCTTGCGCCGCCGCATGTCAGTTGCTGGGCGCCGCGGTAGTTATTGTCGGAGACATGATTCCGGAGCGACTTGCCCAGGCGCGAAGCTTCGGATGTGAAACGATTGATCTGCGCGAACGGGTTCCACTAGGGGACCGCATCGCCCAGATCGTGGGTGTTCCCGAAGTCGATTCTGCAGTTGACTGCGTGGGCTTTGAAGCGAAGGGCCAAGCCGAGCAGGCGGGAACCGAGCAACCTGCGACAGTGCTGAATTCGCTCATGGCGGTGACGCGGGCCGGCGGAGCGATCGGCATTCCAGGACTGTATGTCACTGACGATCCGGGAGCCAAGGACACCAATGCGAAGCAGGGCGTGTTGGGTCTGCGGATCGGTCTGGGCTGGGCTAAATCCCACAGCTTCGGTACAGGTCAGTGTCCCGTGCTCCGTTTCAACCGGCAACTCATGATGGCCATCCTGCACAACAAGGTTGCGGTCGCTAAGGCGGTGAATGTCACGGTGCTGCCATTGGAGGACGCGCCGCGCGGCTACAACGCCTTTGATAAAGGCGCTGCGGAGAAGTTCGTACTGGACCCGCATGGGATAGTGAGATCACGTCGAGCCGCGGCGGAACTTGTAGAAGTGGGAAGCTAGGTTTCGCTTTTCAGGCGGCTCGCGGGATTGCCAGCCGCCTGACCTACCCCAAGACTTTCCTCGTCACGCAAGCCCGACATACTGCTAAGGGAGAAATTCGATGCCTGCCAATCCAGCCAAGACGCTGCTCAGCCCGGATAATCATTCGCTGCTGATGATCGACCACCAATATCTACAGATGCTCACCATTCGCTCGCACAAAACGAGCGAGCTCATCAACAATGCCGTGGCTCTAGCCGAGGCGGCAGTGATCTTCAAAGTGCCAATGCTGACCACGACTGCCTTCAAGGAGCGTCAAGGTTTGGTCGCGCCTCTGGCCGAGGCGACTAAGGCAGTCAAGCCGATCGACCGGACGACTCTCAATTCGTGGGAAGACCCGCGTATCGTCGACTGGGTGGAGAAGACTGGACGGAAGAAGCTCGTGATCGCCGGGCAGTGGACCGAGGTGTGCGTTGCTATGCCTGTCCGGTCCGCGCTCGACGCGGGCTATGAGGTGTCTGTCGTCACAGATGCCTGCGGCGGTGCGTCGCGCGAAGCCCACGACATGGCGGTGGAACGGATGGTGCAGGCGGGCGCACGCCCGATCACGACCTGGGCTTATGTGTCCGAACTGCAGCGCGACTGGGCACGCGCAGTAACCGCCCAGCAGGTCACCAAATTGTTCGCACAGCGGGGCGGCACCTTTGGCCAGGGCCTGCTGTGGGAGTGAGACCTGCTGAACCTCAAGGAAGGCACGCGCTGACGCCTGCGCACTGGAGTTAGACGGTGAACCATTCACCCAACTCGCACACGCTGTGCCAAGCTTAATCGCGACGACATCGGCAATCTCATCACCACCAGGGCGTGGCCGCCTGATGCCTTGCCGAAGGCAAGCAAATGGTTCGCGGCGTGGAGTGCTGGTACGTGGACCCATGGACGCGCCCGAACGTCCGTCCGAAGCTGCTTGCCACGATGGCCCGGCGCCTTGGCCAGATATCACCCAAGGCATGATTGAGGGCGCATCCTAGGCGGGATGCATTTTCACCGGAACGCATCCCGCGAGAAGTGCAAATGCAGCAATCAGAAATCGATCAAAACACACAGAGACGCATCCCACCCTTATGTTCCACTACCCGTGTCTGTTGGCGGAAAGGGGGTTGCGGGAGTGGTGTCGGTGCCGCAATTTGCCACCCTTTGCCACCAAATGCCGCACAGATGCCACCTGCCTGCGAAATGCCACATAGTGCCACAATCTGCCGCTCTGCCAAAACTGTGTCAAAACTCCATCTGTTAGATCGTCGGGAGTTGCTCTTTGAGCGAAAGCAGCTTCCCCAGTGTGTTGCAAATGTTAGGAATCAGCGAAAACCAATAAAGACCTTGGAGAGGATGATTCTCCTTGACACGCAGGAGGTCACAGATTCGAGTTCTGTCAGGCCCACCATCTATTCATTTCGGACGATTTAAACCGGCCTGGTTTTTTCGGCCGTATTTTGCGCGCGGCGAGCCTATTGCAATGTATGATAAGTCCCAATGGGCCTCTGCCACCGGCCCGACGAAGGCTTGATGACCACACTCACTCGATTGGAGCAATGGAAGGAGCAAGGCATTATATCGCTCGAGCAGCACACACTCCTGGCAGGCTTCTCGCGTGGAGAACCCTTCTCCCTTTTTCTCGAAAAACTTGCACGCGCCACCGGCGGCCCAATTGCAATCTCGTTTTGAAGTCCGATCGGTTGCGGACTTTACTGCAGCCCGAAAACGAACAGCGCATGACCCGACGTAACTGCGATTCGCTGCTGGCCGTCCACCGCGAATGACATCACGTTCGAGTACATCTCGGCGCCCGTCTGATAATCCCACAACGGTTTGCCGGTGAGGGCGTCCAGAGCGTAGAAGTTCCCCTCCATCGATCCGCCAAACACCAAGCCGCCCGTGGTAGAAAGCAGTCCCGACCACGGCGGAGATTGAAGCTTGAACTCCCACTGCATGTTGCCGGTGAGAGCGTCTAAGGCGCGAACCGCCCCGGAAGCCTTGGCGCCACCGACCGCGCGCTCACCGCCTCCGGTAAACATCGCACCCTTCTGGTATTCAGCCTCCGTCTTGTAGAAGTATGAGCCTTGCTCGCGAACGGAAATATACACCAGCTTTGTGGCGGGCGAGTAGGATGGGCTGAACCAATTGGTGGCCCCGTACAAGCTCGGCCATACCAGAGTACCGTTCTCGCTGGGCTCCATGGATGCGTCCACCTGCGGCCGGCCGCTGTCGTCGATACCCTTGGTCCAGGTGAACTTCGCATATGGCTTGGCGGAGAGAAATTCTCCGGTGGTTCGATCCAACACGTAATAGAACGCATTGCGATTCGCGAGAGCCAGCAGTTTGCGCGGCTGGCCGCGAACGACGCCGTCCACGAGCATGGGTACATTGGTCGAGTCGTAATCGTGAGAATCATGCGGCGTAAATTGGAAGTGCCACTTCAGGTGTCCGGTGTTGGCGTCCAGAGCAACCAAAGAACATGAGTACAGATTGTCACCCTGGCGTCCGTCGGGATTCCAGTCTGGTCCGGGATTGCCGGTGCCCCAATAAAGAACATTCAAATCCGGATCGTATGCTCCAGTTACCCAGGCCGGGGCGCCACCCCTCATCCAGCTATCGGCGGTCCAGGTCTGGTTGCCGGGCTGGCCCGATCCGGGAACGGTCCAGAAGCGCCACAGTTGTTTGCCGGACTTGGCATCATAAGCGTCGATAAAGCCGCGGATGCCGTATTCCCCTCCTGCGATGCCGACCACGATTTTGCCGTCGATGGCCAGCGGAGCGCCCGTCAGCGAGTGTCCAGATTTGTAGTCGGCTACTGTCGCGTCCCACTCCAGCGCTCCATTCCTCGCGTTGAGCGCGATAAGGTGTGCGTCGAGTGTGCCGGCGTACACGGTATTGTCCAGAATTGCGACGCCTCGGTTGACGCGGCCACAGCATACCTGGATATCCGCGGGCACAGGACGAACATATCGCCACAGACGGCGTCCGCTGCGGGCATCGACGGCGGAAACGGCGTCCGGCGGCTCAGTTAAGTATAAGATCCCGTCGACTGCGATCGGCGTAGTCTCAAAATGATCCATCTGCTCGATCTGATAAGTCCATAGCGGCTTCAGCCGCGCGACGTTGGCCGGTGTGATTTGCGCCAAAGGAGAGTAGCGCTGGCCGTCATAGGTCCGCGAATAGGTAAGCCAGTTCTGCGGTTCTTTGTTGGCGTTCACGATGCGAGTGTACGGCACCTGCGCGGGAAGAACGACAGCCAGGAAGCCGGCCGTCAGCAAGCATCTCATTGCTCACCTCGCAAGGAAGACAGGTAGGCCACCAGGTCCTGCAGTTCACCTTCGGGAAAAATCGTCTTATAGCTTGGCATCGTCGATTCAGTGGGGCTTTCTTGGAGCTCGGAAAGCGCCGACTTGCGGAAAGAGTGGAAGCGTCCCGAGGCTTCCAGGATCTGGATCGTGAAGTTGTCCTCGTTGAGGCGAATCCCGCTTACCTTCTCTCCCTGGCGAGTGACAGCGCGGACTGGCACAAAGCTTTCAGCGACCTCCGCATTGGGCTCGATCAGCGATTCACGAAGACCGGCAGCGCTGCGCCGGGCGCCGATATCAGAAAGGTCCGGGCCATAGGCGCGGCCTTCTGCTCCGATGGTGTGGCAACCCGCGCACGCGCCTTTGCCGCGGAAGAGTTCCTTGCCTTTGACGATGTCACCGGCAACTTGGGGAGGCGTGGCGTTAGCGCCGAGCACTCGAACGTAGGCGGCGGCAAGCGTCACGCCTTCAATTCCGAGGTGCCAGGATGGCGGCATTTCGGTGCCGGGAAGACCAAGCAATATAACTTGTCCGAGTTCTTCATCGGTGCGGGCATGCCGCAGCTTCGGGACGGCCAGGCTGGGCCCCTTGCCGCCGCGGCCTTCCGGACCGTGGCAGCCGGCGCAACTGGTGTCGAAGACGCGCTTGGCTCGCGCGAGATCGATTCCTGGCGGAGCCGCGGCCGCCGGATTGGCTTGCGACAAAAACATCAGCAGCGGGAGGAGTGGCAACATAGCGAATCGATTGGCATTGTAATACACTGCAACCCCTCCCTGCGCAGGGCGGCGTCTCCACACCGCGGTCTTGCTTGAGCGTTGTTTCGGGGGGGATTGGAAATAAACGCTGCCCACTGAACTTAAGCGTGCCGGCCTACCAGGGCGGCATCGGATATTTAAGTTGCGGCGTGGCGATGATCGCATCCAATTGCCCGCTGGTGCACCGTTCCATGACCTGACGCTGTCGAGTAGATGGGCATCCTCCATAGTGCGGTGCTCTTTTATGTTGGAATCAATGGAGGACAGATGCGCCGGCTCATTGCCGCAAGCGGTGAATCTGAGTCAAAGTGCAATCACTGTAAAGATCAACATGGATGATCCGACAGGTTTAGCNNGCTCTGGCAGGATCGCCGAACTCGGGAGGGTACGCCGGAGCCAAGCGCACCGAGCTATTCGTCGCAAGCTACAGTCCGGCGCCAATCCGGTCTTCGCGGTTTTTGCGGGATATCCTCGCCCGCTGCTGCCTTCTCAAGATAGCGGGAATAGCACGGTCAGGATGGCCCTAAGAACCGGCGCGCGCATGCGGAAGCGAAAACGAAGAAACGTTCTCCTACACCGCGACGTTTCAAGAAGGGCGTCCTCTCACGACGAGCGGCAAGACAAGTAACTGAATTCTTAGTATCGGCCGGCCGGGCCGGCCTGCTTCGGCGAGCAATTTGTCAGTCATCGGCTGTTGCGTCTAACGTCTCTCATCCAAGGAATCACTGATAGCATTAAGAACGAAGCCACCAACGTGAAACAAATCCTGCTCTTGCTCATCGTCGCCGCGGTCTTCGTGATTGGCTTCTGGCTCTACCGGTCGCGGTCAGAATCGCGGCTGAACGTCGCACCCGATGCAGCGCGCGAAATCCAGAAGGCGAAGCGCCGCTGAATCACCTTGTGCCGATAAGACTTGGCCTCAATGATTGGCCCGTTGGGTCTCGATCTTGACTGATGCTACTCCATGGCCCCCAGTGGCGTGGGTTCAGCTTCTGGAATCGACGGTCTTCTGTCACCCGGCGTACAAAGAAACTCGAAGCCCTCTTCTCGGAGCAGCGTATCGATCTTCGATAAATGTTCGGAATCCAGGAGTCTCGCGCCAAAACCGAACCCCCCGTCCCTAATGTGATTCTGGTGCAGCAGAGTCTGCCGATCGTAAACACGACCGTCCTTTCGGACCAACCTCGCCTGTCCAAGATTATTGACTTGCTGGCTGAAGCTCTTCAACTGCTCCAGAGATAGACCCTTCGCGATCTGCCCCATCTGCTGCGGTTCCATGTGCAGTCCCAGGTAACCAGCGATGCTGTTCACACTCGCTAAAGGTGCTCGTATAATCGACTCATAGGAAACGATGCAAGCACTTCCAGTGGCCCGGTGAAAGGACCATACGCGGAGCGCATTCCGGAGGGCGCCAATCCAGTGGTCCGCCGAGCGGCCGAACATCCTCATGGAAGAAACGACAACGTCATAGGGGTCCCGCCAAGTGTAGATCGCTTGGATGGCCCCTGCGCGGCAAAGCTCGTAGGCCGACGGATCGAGACCGTGAGACTTGATTACTAGATTCGAAAATCGCGGCCGGCATGCTGCAAACAGGACGGCGGGATTGTCATTGTAGAAACCAAAAACCCTCCGATGCGGTTCAGCGGATCTGGCCAGCTCCAGGGCAACGTTGAACGACCAAGTGGAGCCACTCCGTATCATCCCATCACAAAGCACAACCATCAAGAACTCCGCCGCTGGTCCTGAAATCGCTTAACGAATCTGCGGGGAACACCAAACGCCATAACTTATGACTATCTCATCGGAAGAGTCCAGGAGCAAGTTGGGCAAATTGCTAAGGGGGGCTACCAGGGTTCTTGAAGGTGATCGTAGGAGCCCAAAAAATAAATGGCCGGCCCTTTCCGGACCGGCCAAGCAATGATCTTGAAATTGCGGCTAGTTCAACGCCGGCCGCGTGAATATCGGTATCGGAACAAACCAGCCAGCACCAATCCTGCACCTGTAATCAGACTAAAGGTGCCAGGCTCCGCTACGCCCGAAGAAGATGCATTGAGGTTAGCAGAATAGGTGCGGTCTACATTGGCTCCGCTAAGCGCCGGGTTGTTCAATGTCCAATCGGCCGTACCGTTGCTGCTCCCGGGGATTATGAACGTCGTGCCCACTGCCGCGTAGTTGCCCGTAAAACTCAAACTAGGCGTGAACACCCAGTCATTGGTTGAACCCGCCGAAAGGCCGGGGGGGGCGTCCACGGTGTTATCGTGGCCAACGCTTCCCGTACTGGCGGTGACGCCTGATGAGGTTGCGAGCCCTTCCACGAACCCAAAAGTGTAGGTGTTCGCGGATAATGCCGTCCCGTTGCCAGACTGCAAGTCGAAGCCGAACGACTGTGACACTCCTGTATAGATAACTTGTTCAGGAAGACCAACTCCTACGATCGTGAACGTTCCGTTGCTGTCCGAAAAGAGCAACGGCGTCAGGTCTTGAGTGCCCGAGAACGTCGGACCGAACCAATTGAAAGTGTTCGCAACATCACCAGTCGAAAGGAACCCTCCATCGTAGATGAAGACCTGTCCCGAGGCAAGGTCGGCAAACTGACGGGGCACCGTCGATGTAGATCCGATTGTGGTTGCCCAACCCTGCGTCAGGGAAAGGGCGAAAACGAGTGTGAAAAGTAGAACCAACCTAACGGCAACGCGCAGGCTTGATTTGGACATAATCTAATTAGCTTTCCTCCGTACTGGTTCAGAGTATATAACACACCTTAGTGCATTGCAAGGTTCAATTACGAATTATTTTTCAGTGGTTTACCCTATGCTTAGAGCACCCAAAATAATGTCAGTGGCAGACTCGAGATTGCGACATAAGTCGTTATTTTCTCAGTGGTTCTAGTACTTTCCTCGATGCCATCCCAGCCTACGCTTGGGGCCTTAGGCGAGGAAGACCTCGCGCTGGTACGAAACTAAGGGCTTTCCCTAGGGCAGCCCCACCTGCCCCGCACCGACTCAAATCAACCTCGCTGGATCCCAGAGGAATGAGCGACGCGGTCGATTGAATCTGACTCGGAACGAGGGGATCTCCGGCCAGATGGGAAGCGATATTGGGACTAAGCCAATCCCCATTGCCCAGGCCGTTCGTAGCAGAGAACACGGTGCCCAAGGACGTTTCGAACGTATCGGTTGCGATAATGATGTCCTCGGCGAATGACCGCGTTTCATTGGTGACCTCCTGTGGCTTCAGCGCATACTGCGTCATCCGACGCCAAAAGCCTCATCTGAGTTCTGGACCTCACCCTGTCGTGTGCTTTGTACCAATGGCTACCCCAAAGAAAGCAGAACTCGCGAGGGAACCTGAGAAGGGCGGGCGAGAAGATCCCGCAAAAAGCCGGAAGGCAAGCGGATTGGCGCCCGGCAGACCTTCGAGATGAGGACTTCGAACACTGAATCGGTCCGGTATATTGGATGAAATGAGATCACGCCTTGCTCCGATTCTTTTCTGCTTGATCGTTCTTCGATCGCTTGCGCATGGAGCCGAGCCGTCGCGACCGAACGTCCCGCCGAGCGGCCATCGTGATTGGACCGTCTATGGGGGCGGGCCGGAAAGCATCCGCTATTCGAGTCTTGATCAGATCAATCGCGCCAACGTCCAGAAGCTCCAAGTTGCCTGGACATTTGATACGGGTGATGCGTTCGAAGGATCGGAGATGCAGTGCAATCCGATCGTTGTCGACGGCGTACTCTTCGCGACCACCCCGAAACTGCGTGTCATCGCTCTAGACGCGGCCACCGGGACGCTGCGCTGGAGTTTCGATCCAAACGAAGGCGCACCGATCACGCATGCGATTCGAAACCGGGGCGTCACCTATTGGTCGGACGGACACGATCGGCGGATTCTTTTCGTCTCGCGGCACTGGCTCTACGCGCTCAATGCCCGCACCGGATTGCCGATCACAGCTTTCGGCACCGGAGGCCGCGTGGATTTGCGGGAAGGTTTGGGCCGCGATCGGCGCGAGATCTCGATCTCTGCCACAAGTCCTGGAATTATCTACCGCGACCTTTTCATCATTAGCGGGTTGATGGCGGAGGATCTTCCAGCCCCGCCTGGCGACATCCGCGCTTTTGACGTGCGTACAGGGACAATTCGCTGGAGCTTTCACACCATCCCGCATCCGGGCGAGTTCGGCTATGATACCTGGCCGAAAGATGCGTGGAAGTCGAGCGGAGCGGCGAATAACTGGTCCGGTATGAGCTTGGACGAAAAGCGTGGGCTCTTATTTGTTCCCACCGGATCAGCGGCCTTCGACTTCTTCGGTTCGAACCGCATTGGCGATGACCTCTTCGCCAACTCGCTGCTCGCAGTTAGGGCTGAGACTGGCGAACGCGTGTGGCATTTCCAAGCTGTTAAACACGATCTGTGGGATCGCGATTTTCCCGCGCCGCCTAACCTGGTGACGGTCCAGCGCGGCAACAAACTGGTGGACGCCGTCGCGCAAATTACGAAAACCGGTGTTGTGTTTGTTTTCGACCGCGTGACCGGCAAGTCGCTGTTCCCAATCGAATATCGCTCAGCGCCGGCGTCCGACGTAGAAGGTGAATTGACAGCGAAGACGCAGCCGTTTCCGCTGAAGCCGCCGCCGTTTGCACGGCAAATCCTAACCGAGGACATGCTGACGCATCGAACGAGGGAAGCGCATCAGGCCGTGCTGGACGTGTTTCGGAGGGTTCGTAGCGCCGGGCAGTTCGTTCCTCCCAGCCGCGAAGGTACCGTCGTCTTTCCCGGTTTTGACGGTGGCGGCGAGTGGGGCGGCGCGGCATTCGATCCGGCCTCGGGATTTTTGTACGTCAACTCTAACGAGATGCCCTGGATTTTGCGGCTGATCGAGCGCCCCAAAGTGGAGGGTCGCACCACAGGGCGCAACTTGTATCTGGCCCACTGCGCCACCTGCCATCACGCAGACCTCCGGGGTAGTCCGCCCGATTTTCCCGCGCTCACCAACATCAGCGCCAGGTTCTCCGAAGAAGAAATTCGCACACTCGTTTATGAGGGCCGTGGCCGAATGCCGGCATTTACGAAGCTGTCAAGAGATGAGATAACCGCGCTCGACCACTTCCTGCTGACAGGCGAAGATGTACCGGTTGATGCACCGGCCTCGGAGAGTCCGTGGCCTTTCGGCTTGAAATACACAATCGATGGATATAACCGATTTCTCGACCCCGATGGCTACCCGGCCGTTGAACCGCCATGGGGCACGCTAAACGCAATCAACCTCGACACGGGCCAGATCGCGTGGAAAATCCCATTCGGCGAAATCCCCGAACTGGCCGCTAAAGGGTTACGCAATACAGGGAGCGAAAACTATGGCGGACCCATAGTCACAGCCGGCGGCCTGCTGCTCATCGGCGCGACAGACTACGACCGAAAATTCCACGCTTACGATAAATCAAACGGCCGGCTTTTGTGGGAGACGACGCTGCCCGCAGGAGGCAATGCCACGCCTGCTACTTACGAAGTAAACGGCCGTCAATTTGTGGTGATTGCGGTCGGCGGCGGCAAGTCAAAACAGCCGTCCGGAGGAAGTTACGTAGCGTTCGCCCTCCCGCAGTGAGCGAGGCTGGCGGCTTGGTTATCGCGTGACGTCATTCGGCGTATACGCTCTTGACAAAACCCGACACGCTGTTAATTTGCCAGTCTGTATACTTTGTCTTGAATTCCACAGTGAGTCGCTTGCCAGCCTCGTCGGCATCCACGCCCTGCCGCTTGAGTTCCAATGCCCGTGTCCGCAAGTCGGTGATGAATGCCTTCTCTTGCGCTACCAAAGAGCCGTCTCCGACAGCGCTGTGATCGGGCAATACGTGTACCGCCCCTAACTTGGCCACCTGGTCCAGCACTCGAATCCAGCTCGCTGGCGTACCTCCATCGCCGTAGATGTTCGGTACCACCTTATTCTGGACCACATCTCCTGAGATCAAGGTTTTATCGGGTTCTACAAACGTGAGCTCGTCACCCTTGGTATGCGCGCCACCGAACCAGAGCAGGCGTGCCTTCACGCCTCCGCCGAGATCGAGAACCCGCTCTTTGTCGAAGGTCTCATCCGGCGGCGGGAGTTTTGCATCGGCGAGTAACTCCTTCCACTGAGCATTGCGACTCGAAAACATTTCGATCATTTCCGCGCCGTGCTTTTCCATTTCGTCCTGCTGCACTTTGTCTCGTATCAGGATCGTACCGGCTGGAAACCCGGATGCGCCCCCGGCGTGTTCGGGATGAAAATGGGTTGTCGTCAAATACAGCTTGTTCGGAGGCGCAAAGCGTTTCGCCACCTTCGCGGCGGTGGCGCCGTTGCGGGGTCCAAGGCCGGTATCTACCACCAGCGTCGCGTCTCGCCCTACAACAATGCCGATATTGGGGAAACCCATGATCGCCCAAACATGCTCAGATACTCGGACGGTGTCCTCACCGAGAATCGCCTGATTCTGCGCGTTTGAACTGATCGCGAAAAAGGCGAGCATCAGGAGGGCCGGGATGATCTTCATGAGGTCAGTTGTACTACTTTGGTGAGCCGGGTGGGTGACGCGCCCCAAACGTAGCCCAAGCCGGGCAGACTGGACGCATAGTTACTTGGCGAGTTCGAATCCATCTAGGGCCCCACAAACATTAAAGGAAGCGGTTTCTCCAAACGTTAATTCGCGACACCTTGTTCGGGTACAAGGCGAACTGCGTTTCCAGTCTGAACCGGGACGGCACGTCAAACTTGACCCGAGGCCGCTTCTTCCGCAAACGAATTCGGCAATGGACTCCGAAGGGGGCCGGATGAGGCTAAACCTGGCGATTCGATGCGATCTCTCCTGAGCCTGGTCGACTTGGCTTAGCACTGATGTAGAACTTCACAGCGACATTCCGCCTGAGACCTCGATGCGCTGCCCATTCACCCAACGGTTGTCATCTGACAGCAGCGCCGCAATCATCGGCCCGATATCGTCCGGTACGCCAACGCGTCCTAACGCCGTCATGGCCGCAATCTGCTTGTTGATTTCCGGATTGTCGCGCACCATCCCGCCACCGAAGTCTGTCTCGATCGCCCCCGGGGCAACCACGTTGGCTGTGATTCCACGTGGCCCCAGCTCCTTGGCCAGGTAACGCGTCAATACTTCGACTGCGCCCTTTGCCGCCCCGTAAGCTGAAGTCCCTGGAATACTGATGCGCGCCAGTCCCGACGAAATGTTCACAATGCGGCCGCCATCCTTCATGAGTGGCAGTAGCTTTTGAGTCAGGAAGTAAACGCCTTTGAAATGCACATTCACGATCTGATCGAATTCGGCTTCCGAGGTTTGATGGAACGGTTTGTACAAAGAGGTTCCAGCGTTGTTTACCAGATAATCAAATTGGTCACGGCCCCAAACTCGAAGCATGTTGCGGACCTGGCCGACGAAGCCGTCAAACAAGCTGATATTTCCGGAGTCGAGTTGAAATGCGGCAGCTTTCCTTCCCACGGTTTCTACCTCGCGGATGAGGCTCTGGGCCTCAGCAAGATTCGAGTGATACGTGAAGAGAATATCCACGCCGCGCCGGGCCAGATTGATCGCCGTGTTGCGCCCGAGCCCGCGGCTGCCGCCGGTGATGATTGCAGTTTTGTCGTTTCCGTTGCTCATAATTTCCTCCTTGTATGCAGTTTTACCAGGGAACGATGCCTTGCGCGTTCGAGAAGGTCCCGGTTGGACCATTGTCAGGGAGCAGCGCCAGGCGAATGATCTCCGCCGCCCCTTCTGGAATGGACTGCGCCCCCTGGTGTTGGTTGAGATCGGTTGCGGTGTAGCCTGGGTCGACTGAATTCACTTTGATCGCCGTGCCGCGCAGTTCGTAGGCCAGTTGCACGGTGAGCATATTGAGAGCTGCCTTCGATGCAGCGTAGCCGAGATACTTCGCAGCGACATGGGTCCATGCTGGATCGCTGCTCTTGGTTAGCGATCCGAGTCCGCTCGACACATTTACGATGCTCGCGGAGGAAGCCTTGCGCAACAGCGGAAGCATGGCTTGAGTTACTGCCACGCTGCCCAGAAAGTTCACCCGGAAGTCCCGTTCTATAGCATCGAGACTGCTACTTGAAGGCAGGCCGTCACCCTGCCAGGCGATGCCGGCGTTGTTGACGAGGACGTCGAGATGGCCGAAGCCGGCATCGATNNTCTTCCCCGAGTGCTTTATTGCGCGCGCCCAGGAGGACTGTGCAGCCTGACGCGGCGAGCTGGCGGGCGACTTCGAATCCGATGCCTTTATTCGCCCCCGTGACGAGAGCGATTTTCTTCCGTGGGCTGCCCATGTTCATCTGCTCCCTGCCGCAGGCGCCAACTCGGTAGCGGCTTCGAAATAGCTGCGGCGGCCGATATCGGCAATCAGCGAAGGATGCGTGGGGCGCCATCCCAGTTCTTCCTGGGTTTGCGCGCTTGAAGCCGGGCAGTCAATACTTACGAAGCGCGAGATCCAGCTAAAATGGTCCGCTGCCTCCTCCGGTGATTTGGAGACGAGTGGCACATTCAGGTGCCGCCCGATCACTTGAGCGATGTCTCGGAAGGGAACACCCTGATCGGCCACGCCATGATATCGACTACCAGCGGAACCCTTTTCAAGCGCCAGCCTCTAGAGACGAGCAGTATCCAGCCGGTGCACAGCGGGCCAGTGATTGAGCCCGTCCCCCACGTATGCCGAAACGCCTTTTTCACGCGCAATGGCAAAAAGGCGCGGAACGAAGCCGTGATCGCCGTCTCCATGCACCGATGGCGGAAGGCGTACCACGGACACGCGCACGCCCTGCGACGCTAGCGCAAGCCCCGCCGCTTCCGACTTGCGGGGAAAATTGGGAACGGCCTCATCCTTCTCCGTTGCGAGGGAGCTCTCGCGTTGAAGGAGCAAGGTCCCGGAGGTGACGACGAGCGGGCGATCAGAGCCCGCGAGCGCCATGCCGAGCGTCTCGATGGCGTGCCTATCCGCCTCCCCAGCGGCCGCGTAGTTCAAGAAGTCATGGATGAAGGCCGTGTGAATCACTCCATCCGAGTTGGCTGCTCCACTCCGCATGCTGTCCAGGTCTTCGAGTGAACCGCGAAGCACCTCGGCCCCCACCGCGGCAAGGGACGCAGCACCCTTATCCGAACGAGCCAAGCCAAGCACCTGATGGCCCGCGTTAATGAGTTCCGAAACAATGGCTGAGCCGATAAAGCCTGTAGCACCGGTGACAAAGATACGCATAACGTCTTGACCAGCCTTTCACGAATTTGATAAAACGGAGATAGCCTCCGCATATGTAGAATACCGGAGGCTGTCTCCGGTTGCAAGTTTCTTTTTGATGGCCACGAAACGTTTACAATCCGCGGCACGAAAGCCACGCGCCGATGCGCAACGGAATCGCGACCGGGTTCTGGAGGTGGCGAGGGAGGCATTCACCCGGTTAGGTGCGGATGCCAGCCTGGACGACGTTGCCAAACAGGCCGGTGTAGGAGCGGGGACTTTGTACCGCCATTTTCCTACACGCGATGAACTTCTAAAGGCGGTTTACCGAAGTGAAGTAGAAAAGCTGGCCTCAGCCGAGCAGAAGTTTGCGGAGACGCTGCCCCCCATGGAAGCGCTGCGGGCCTGGATGCTGTTGTTCGTCGATTACATCGCGAAAAAGAAGATCATCGCGCCGGCGTTGAATAACCTGGTCGGAGGCCCCTCCAAGGTGTTCGAAGCTTCCCACGACCAGATATGGGAAGCGATTCGTGCATTGGTGAAGCGTGCGATCAAGAGCGGCGATATACGCAAGGACCTCGATCCGGTTGATCTACTTCGGGCTCTGATCGGCGTAGCGAACGTGGCGACCAGCCCGGACTGGCAGCAAAGCGCCCGGAGACTGGTGGATATTCTCATCACTGGGTCGCGGCCGATCAAGTAGGTTCGTTTCTCCTTTTTCAAAACCCGGTCACGATTGTGACTGGCGTGCGACTGTCCGCCCGCATAAACCGCGGCTCAGTTGGCGTTGAAGCATTCCTTGACCGCCGGTACCGATGTTGTACCGATGCCCATTGGGCTTCGAAGCTATGCCGGGGAGCCAAGACTTCGAATTACCATCCGCACGTTTCTTCGCGACTGGCGTGTCTCTCCGGTTTCGCGAGAGAAACCTGGCCATAGCCAAGTTAATTCTTCCCGATGAGCCCTCTCTGCCCGTTTTTCTCCGCTTTCTCTTGTTGACAGGGTCGCGTTTGTTGACAGGGGGGTTAAGCTTGGGGTGCCTCTGTTTTCCACCCGCCGATTGTACTAGTCGTTGAGCTGGCGGAACGATTCTAGAGTCCACTCGTTGCGAGCCGTATTGCGCCGGAGTATGTAGAGATTGCGGTCATCCGCGCGCACTTTGAAGAACGTATCATCCGAACCGTGCCATTGGTCGAGTATTTCTTCGACCAGGTAATCGTGGTCATCGAGCTGAAAGCGCACCGGTCGCTCAGCCGCCTTCCGACCGGCACAGCACTCCACCCGCAGCTTCATCAGCTTTTCCTTATCTGTGATAGGAGCTCGTTATGACGCACTAGATCTTGAGCGGAGCTGTGGGGTATTGCCAGCGTCCCTCCGTTCGAGATTGGCAGTGGCGACTCGGATGCACGTTTGGCACATGACCTCAGCAGACTCACGGGGCATCGCGGCCATCAGCACAAAAGTGTCGTCGGGCCAAATTCCGCAGAGCGCAAATCGGTCCACCGCATCGCGCTTTAGATGAAGTTTTTTCAGCATTTTGCGCGCTCTCCCCAAACCATCCTGTTTGAAATGCCGACACTCAAGGCCAAGCGCTCGCCTTGCTTAATCGAGACCACCCTCGGACCGTCGGGCGAAGCACTCGGCTGCTCGGCCACTGAAGGACTCTTTCTCCCAATACACCCCCACATACGTATACCGCGTAAAGCGGGTGGGATTTGCCTCATGGATTCTCACGGAGCGGTGGCTCTATCCATCCGGAAAGACAGAACGCATTTCGAGATATCTCGTTTGGCTGCCCAAGTTCTACATCGAAACAGAGAATCGTGCGCCAACGGATCATCTGTTTCCACATCGCCGATTTTACCGAGGTGGTTTTCAATTCAATGGCTTACAGACTCTCTGGTCGCGGACCCCCATTGCTATTTCTTGTAATGTCGCTCTCGGGGAGCCAAATGATCAGTCCACCTGATAGTTAACATGGTGGGTTAAAAGCGCAGCTCCTGGTATCCTACCCCGGTGAGCCGGTTCAGGGCCTCAGGGTCCCTTTGATCGCCCTCAATACCATGGCTCACCTCCCAGAGCGCCAGCCACGTATTCCCGTAGAGTCCATGCCCCCGCAACTGTTGGCGGCTAATTCTGCTGGCGCGCCGGCACGCTGCTTCATTCTGAGTTGCCGTCGCCAATGAAACGGTCTAGCCGAAAGGCGTTGGCGAATTTCTTAAATGACCGACCAGGTAATTCAAGAGCATTTTATAGCGAACCGGCAGGAAGGTGGGGAAGGGCCAGTGCGCCAAAGATCGCCAAACGAGAGATTGCCCGCCCCCGGGACGACTCTCGCGGTCGACCAAACCAGCGTAATACAGTTGGGCCGCCCAGATACGGCGCTGCATAACCCATCGCTCGAAGCCGCTTAACCCGGCGACCATGGTGCTCTCACAAACTTCGGGGATACCATCGAGGTTCTTCTTCAAGTCGTGACTAGCGCTCTGTGGCAGCACTCGATAGAACATCAACGGCTCGGAACAGGACGTAAAGGGATGGCGCAGCCGCAGGCGTACCCACATCTCCCAATCCTCGAAGCCGATAAGATCTTCCCGAAATGCGCCCACTTCGATCAGCGCGTCGCGTCGCGCCAACACCGTAGAAGCGCCGATGCCGTTGGTCCACCGCAGAGTGGGCCACACGGCTTTGGCATCGGGGCACGGGATGAACTTGCGTTCCTCGGAGCCCTCCTGAATCATCCAGTACGCGGTGTAATTCACGGCTGCGCCGGGGTGCCTCGCAATATTCGCCAGTTGGGAGCCAGTCTTCCCGGGGTCCCACCAGTCGTCTGCATCGAGGAATGCCAGCCACTCTCCCGATGCCGCCTGAACGCCTACGTTTCGAGCAGCGGCGATGCCCTTTCCGCCATTCATTCGCTCATCTAATAACCGTACGGGCTCACCGTAGCTCCTCACCAAGTCCTGAGTACCATCGGTAGAGCCGCCATCGATCACCAGCACTTCGAGCACGGGATGTGTTTGCGCCAACGCACTGTCAATCGCCGCTCGGATATAGGGTGCGGCGTTCCGCGACGGAATTATGACCGACACCGTCGGGACGCCGGCTTTTCTGGAAGGGTGACTCCCCGGCGAGGCGCCTCTCATCGTCCACCTGCCTCCCGGTAGACCTTCTCGATGATCCCCAGGGCCGCCTGGGCGTCGCGAATGCCGGGAACAGGATCGCGATGCAGGCGGATGTCGTCGAGAAACTCGGAAAATTCCGTTTCCCACGAATTGTCGGCCGTGGGATATTCCCAAATGGTGGTTTCGGGCGGGCCCATTTCGGGAGACATCCGATAGCAGGCCAGCCGTTCCACGCCATAGCTGCCGCCCAGTCCCGAAATTTCGAGCTTGCCCGTGCGGCCATAAATCTCGAGCGAGAACAGGTTCTTCCATTCAGTCCAGGTGGCGTGCAGGAAAGCGGTTTGCCCGCCGCGAGTAGTCAGGATGAGGAAGGCGTTGTCCTCCACCGGCATGTCCCAGAAATACGTGGCGATGTGCGCTTGCACGTTCTCGAATTCGCCCAAAAACCAGCGCGACAGATCGATCAAATGGATTCCCTGGTCGAGCAGTTCACCCCCGCCGGATACGCGCGGATCGGCGCGCCACTCGCGGTCATAACCGATTCGCCCGCCGTGACCATAACGCCCGCGGATGAACATCATTTCGCCCAAAACCCCCGACTGAAAGATTTTCCGCGCTTCCCGGAACGCCCGGTGATAGCGGTGGTTGAAGCCGACTCGCACGGCCACCTCGGTACGCTGAGCCTCGCGCAGGACGCCGTCCAATTCCGACGCGCGGCGCGCGCCCGGCTTCTCGATCAGTACATGCTTTGCTGCCGCGGCAGCGGCCTTCGCGATCGGTGCAAGCTGGTCGTGAGTGACCGCAACGATCACGATGTCTACTTCGGAATGGTTTACGGCCGCGGCCCAATCGGCGACGGCTTCCGCTCCCGGGTACAGCGCCGCGAGCTTTTGCGCACGGTCGAGCACGGTGTCGCAACAGAGGCGGACGCGACAGCAGTTTAGAGCTTGAGCGCGCTTGACCCCGATTAACCCACAGCCGATGATGGCGACCGCCGGCGGCTCATGCATCGGGCCACGCGATTCCACGGTCTGCGGGGACGATTCGGCGCAGTGTGTAAACGTCGCTCGAGCGAAGCACCGCGGCTTGTTCGTGGAGAGTGCGCCAAGGATCCCAAAGCGCGCTGATCAGCTTGCCGGTGATACCGGCGGATTGTTCAGAAGCCAGATAAACGGCTAGGTCGGCTGCGATTTGCGGGTCGGTGGCGCCGGACGCTACTTGTTTGCGCACCTGTTCGTACTCCGCGGCGCCGGCCTGCTCCGTTCCGGCATTCAGGATCTCCTGCAGCATGGCAGTATTCATCGGCCCGGGCGCGATCGAGTTCACGCGGATGCCGAGATCCGCCACTTCGGCGGCAATGGTCTCGCTGAACTTCACCAATCCGCACTTGGCGGTGGCGTAAGCGGAGAAATTAGGCCGCAGTCCCGCGGCTCCGCCCCCGCTGAGATTCACGATGCGGCCACCGCCGGTCTGGCGCATCCACATAATCGATAATTTGCAAAGCTCAGCCGGCGCCAACAGATTGATCTGAATGGTGTCGCGCCAGGCCGCCCAGTCGTTGTCCGCGATCGTGCCGATGGGTCCCTGGATCCCTGCGTTATTGATCAGGATGTCGAGACGAGGCCAGTGGCGTTGGGCCTCCTTCAGAATGGCTTGCGGCGCTGATGGGTCGCTGAGATCGATCGGAAAGGCATGGAATTGTTGTTGCGGGCGGTTATTGGCAGTGAGGCGATCGCGAAGTTCGTGCAGGGCGGATTGGGGCCGGTCGATGAGCAGGAGATCGGCGCCTTCCCGCCACATGGTTTCAGCGATGACGGCTCCGAGGCCTCGGGCGCATCCGGTGATGATGGCTGTCTGAGAATGGAGGGTCATTCGACGAAGTCTCATTGTCGCCGATTTGGGAATTCTTCTTCGTGGGGAAAACCGAGCGCCTCACATTCGATCATTGTGTCCGAGGCACTCCATGCAGATTTGGCGGGTCTCTTCGGCAACCTGGTCCCACCCGCGCTGAGACCGCTGAGAAATCCCCGCTTCGTCCCATCGTCGCGACAATGCCTGGCCGAGAGCCTCGGCAAGCGCTTCCGAATCCCGTGGCGCAACAAGAATTCCGGATTCGGAATTCACCAGCTCCGGTATGCCGCCGACGTTCGTCGCCACGACGGGCCGGCCGCAGGCCAGCGCTTCGATCACCGAGTTCGGGCAACCCTCGGCATAGCTGGGAAGGCAGAAGACATTGGCGGCGGCCAGCCAGGAAGCGACTTCCATCGAACTGCGCCATCCCAGAAAGCGGATGCGATCCGCATGCCCCGCGTCCATCGCGCGAGCTTCCAGTTCCGCCTGAAACGCTCCTTCTCCAATGCAGAACAGGTGCAAGCTGGGATGGGAAATTCCCAGGCTGTTCACCGCATCCACCAGTTCCCTCAAACCCTTAGTGGGAGCGATCCAACCGACAAAAACGACGACTTCCGATTCCGCGTCCAGGCCCAGCGCGGCGCGCGCTGCGGCACGATCGGCGAGCCGAAATACCGAGGTGTCGCAGCCGTTTCGGATCGCTCTCGTTCGCTCCGGAGACGCACCCAGCCTGACCGCCTGATCGCGCAGATGTTCGCTCACAGCCAAAACGAAGGAGGCTTCACGCAGAGCTTTTCGCGTCAGGAATGCGCTGATCCTGTCCGGGATACGGTTGATATCGGAACCGATGGCGCCCAGAATTACTGGAACACCCAATCGCTTGCCTGCGGAGAGCGCGGCGTAGCCTTCCGGGTACACGTAATAGCTCAGAATCAGGTCAGGCTTGAACCGCTCCAGGTGTGGCAGCACGTAGTGGGCACACACCAGGCCGTTCAGAGGCCGGCTGACCAGCGGAAGCGCGGGATACTCAATGTATTCGGCGGGCACGTCTGGTGGGGAATAACTAGGGTCAGCCTGGACATAAGAGAAGTTGCGCGGTCGCAAGAAGGCAGGGTAGGCGGCGAACGGACAAAATACCCGGATGTCCATCCAGGAAGTCATCCGGCGGAGAGTCTGGTACGCGGAGTGTCCGCGATGCGGTTGGGCGCGGATTGGGAAGTATGAGCTGACGACAGCGAGTCGCGGCACGGCTAATTCCGGCCGAGCGCTTCAGCATAAACCGCTTGGTAGCTGCGCCACATTTGATCGAGGCTAAACTTCGCGATAGCTATTTCGCGCGCTTTTTTTCCCATGACCGCCAGATCGCAACTGGTGGCCGCCTTGTACATCGCCTCGGCAAGGTCGCTCGCGCTCCCCGGCGTGCACAGCACGGAAACGTCCCCCTCCGGCGCAACCTCGGACACGCCTCCGATGCGGGTTGAAACCACGGGAAGTCCGGCAGCCATCCCCTCCAGAATAACCAGCGGCAGGCCCTCGCTGGTGGAGGACATCACAAAGATGTCGAGTTCCTGCAGCACGTCTGCGATGTGATGATTGAGACCTTCGATGCGGATGCGGCCGTCCAGGCCTACTTTTCGGGCCTGTTCCTTCAACTCGTCTGCGAGCGGCCCACCACCCACAATGCGCAGTTCAGCATTGGGCAGCTTCCCGCTGAGTTGAGCGAACGCGTGGATCAGAATCGAGTGCGCTTTCACGGGCACCATGCGGCCGACCGCGCCAAAGCGGACTCGCGGCGAAGCGCTCATCGGCGCGGCCGGTTTTTCGAGAAACCCTCCCAGCTCGATTCCGTTTAGGATTACCACCGATTTGCCGCCGGCGAGGCCACGTTGCTCCACCAGATAACGCCGGGAATCCTCACAAACGAACACGACGCGATCAGTCAACGGCATTACCGCCCGAAAATAACGTTCCTGGTAGGCGCGGCCGGACGATGTCGCCGGCCCATGACGCGTGTTCACTACCGCGGGAACTCGAGCCATCCTCGCCGATATCGCGCCATAGTGATGCACCCCCGGATTGTGAGTGTGCACCACGTCTGCCGCATCGCGCCGCAGTTGCCGCGCCAGCCTGAACAGCAGCTTCACCGAAAAGCCCGGCTCTTTGTGAAATTCAGTCACCGGAATACCAGCTCTGCGAGCCTCGTCCGCAAGCGGCCCGCCGGTGAACATGCAGTAAAGCATCGGGCTGTCGCCGGCCCTCTTCTGCGCCAGCGCGAGATCGACGGCGATTCGCTCGAGGCCCCCGGTCTCCAGCGTTTCTACTAACTGTACGATTCGCATACGGGCTCAAGCGGCGCGATGCCCGTCGGGCTCAGATACTCACTGCCCCGAGGATACTCACTGCGCCGAGCCGGTCCCTTTCTGTTTCCCCGCAAAGATCGCTTTTTTTCGCCGAGCCAGGAACGAAAAGGAAGATTTCCTCACGCTAGCAGGAAGATGCGCGTACGCCACGTGCATGAGCACCAGCGCCAGAGCTCCCGTGAACCCTCGATATCCCGTGCGATGGCGAAACACGATCTTCACGGCGGATAGCACGTTCTTGCGCTGCTGCTGAAACGACCCGCCGCCGCTCCAGAGCGTATATCGCGCGAATACTTCCGGAAAATTGTAAAGCTTCCCGAGCCGGCCGAACCGAAGCCAGATATCCCAGTCCTGGTAGCCGGCCAGCGACTCGTCATAGTACCCGATCCCTTCGCCGAGCGAGCGCCTGAACATAGTTGTCGAGTGGGTCATGGGATTCGCGTACAGCGCACGGGACCGGATCTCGTCGTCCTGTTCGGGTTTCAGATACGACATCTGGACGTTCTCTTTGTCGTCGATAACAGTCATACCGCCGCCGCAGCCGGCATAATCGGGATGGCTTTTGAGGAACGCCACCTGCTTTCGGAGCTTGTCGGCCGGCACCCAGTAATCGTCGTCATCGAGAATGGCAACATACTGGCCACGGGCACGCGCAAGGCCGTAATTACAGGCGTTCGCGATGTTGCCGCCGCGGTCGCGGTGGAAGTAGCGAATTCGCGGGTCGCGCTTCACCCACTGCTCCATGACTCGCGCCGTTTGCTGGTTCGGCCCATCCTGGACAACGATCAGCTCCCAATCCTCAAGGCTCTGGTTCATGACGCTCTGAATGGCGCGTCCCAGGAATTGTGGGCGGTTGCAGGTCAACATCAGGACGCTGACCTGAGGGGATCCCGAAACAGGCGCACTCGAGTCAGAACTATAACTGACGGTCCCGGTCATGATCGACTTGAAGCCACTGAGGGCAATTTGGGTGCCAACCCAACCCATGATAACAACAGTCGGGCCAAGTGACCCTGCTGAGGCGTTGCCCTGTTGTGGGTTGGGACTCTTTTCATGCGTCCACGATGGTCTGAGACGCAAGCCGCGTTTAGAGCCGTGAATCGTGGTTCGAATCCATGCCGGGGAGCCGCTTTACGTTCAGCTACTTGGGCAGAATCTTGAGCCTCACCGTGTACCGATACTGTTAACCCTTAATTACTGTCGTTGCTTTGGCTTGCCATCTTTGAGCTCTGGTGCGAGGGGGTCGAGTAAGACCGATCGCCTTCACGCTGGCACTTACGCTCTGTGTTGCTAATATAATGCTATGGGCAATATTGAATTTGCCTGGGATCGACGTAAGGCCCGAGCCAACCATGTCAAGCACGGCGTCTCATTCGAAGAAGCGCAGTCTGTTTTTCTGGATGAGAGCGCCCGCCTGATCGATGATCCTGATCACTCTGGGGAGGAAGATCGGTTTTTGTTGCTTGGCTACAGCTTCGACGCGTATTGCCTCATCGTTAGCCATTGCTATCGGGAGTCCGGTTCCATAATCCGGTTGATCTCCGTCAGGCGCGCAACAGCGCAGGAAGAGGAAGTGTACTGGAGTTTCAAATGAGAAAAGAATACGATTTTTCGAAATCCCGAAAGAATCCGTACGCCAAGCAGCTGAAGAGTCAGATCACCATCCGGCTCGATACGTCGGCCGTGGCCTATTTCAAGCAACTGGCGGCGGAGCTTGGGATGCCCTACCAGAACCTCATCAACCTGTTTTTAAGAGACTGCGCCCACCAGAAACGCCGACCCACTATTCAATGGCCTGTGGACGCGTCGAAGGCGTTAAGGTAGCGTTACCGCGGCGATTTCAGATCAATTAATCAAAGGATGAGTTCAGCGGCCGCGAATCCCGAAGACCCGCTTCAGAACCTGAGCGTCATCTATTTTGGCAACGACTGGTTTGCGGAGAATCGCACGTCCAGCCATCATATCGCGCGGCAGCTGGCCCGCCGCATGCCGCTACTGTACGTGGACACTCCGGGCATGCGATCACCCACGTCAAGTTCCCGCGATCTGCGAAAGATCCTCCGGATCGCGAGGAAGTTCCTGGCCAGGCCCAAGTCCGTGGGGCCGCAGTTGTGGCGCCTTACGGTGCCGCAGATACCGTTCCGCCAGGTGCCGTTTGTCGAAAGCCTCAATCGGGCACTCGGCCGGTGGCTGGTGCGGCGCGCGGCCCGGTTTCTGCGCTTTGGCCGCCGTCTAAGCTGGTTCGCAGTGCCGCACCCAGCCGCGATGGCGGGCATGCTTGGAGACGAGTTGGTTGTGTACTACGTCGTCGATGACTACGCCGCGCTGGCGCAGATGGATGCTGCGCGGATACAGCGCCTTGACGACGAACTTACATCGCGGGCGGATGTGGTGTTCGTCTGTTCCGAAACCCTTCTGAACCGCAAGCGGGAGCTAAACCGAAACGTCGAATACTCCCCGCACGGCGTCGATTTCGAGCTGTTCAGTCAGGCTCAGGATCCGGCGACAGAGATCGCTGAGGGTGCGCGGGGCTTTCCTCAGCCGGTTATCGGATACTTTGGAAGCATCGCGGGTCAAATCGATTTGGAACTGATCGCCTACCTCGCCGGACAGCGCAAGAATTGGACGTTTCTACTGATCGGCATGGCGTCGGTGGATGTCGGCGCTATTGCGGCGCTACCCAATGTGCATCTGGCTGGGCCACAGCCTTACGAATCGCTACCCAGGTGGGCCAAAGCCTTCGATGTGGCGATTGTGCCTTACCGGAGAAACCGCTTCGTGGTGAATTCGAACCCTCTCAAGATCCGGGAGTACCTGGCTGCGGGGAAGCCCGTGGTCAGCGTTCGGGCGCCGGAGATCGAACGCTTGCGCGATGTAGTCTTTCTCGCGGACTCGCATGAAGATTTCCTGCATAAGATTGAGCAGGCACTCGAAGGTGACACTGTGGAAATCCGTCAAACACGAATGGACGCTGTCCGCAACTGCTCTTGGCAAGCCTGCGCCGAACGCGCTCTAGGCCACGTTCAAAAGGCTTTTGCCGATCGTTGACTTTGAAGAAGTACACTTAGGACCCGTTAAGAAATAA
>PMUN01000412.1 GCA_003166875.1 Bryobacterales bacterium
GAATCAGCCGATCGTCATCAGATTATAAGGTTATGAAACTGTTCTCTCAATGTTCAAGGCCCGGACCACGCGACTGGTATGCCCCGACGGATTATGAATGATAGAGCCGCTGATTGAGGACCCGCGCCTACGTCCGTCGGTGACATGGACCCACTTTCCGCCGAAGCCAACTAGAGAGGTATTCATGTGTGCATGTCTAAAAGGAGTTCCAAACCCCATAAGGAGCCGGCTCGGCCGCCCTCGACAGAAAAATTGATATCGTTTCAATCCGATACACGCATCATCAAGAGACGTGGCAGGATATTCGTCGCCGAGCGTATTACCAAGATTTCAGAGATCACTACAACGAACAACAACTTGATCCAGTTTCCCGTCAAATGAGCGTACGCGCGAGGCTCGCCGGGCTGGATGAAACGGAGGGCCGTGCGAATATTTTCATGTCGTGTTTACACTGCCAGCGCCACTGGCCACTCTGTGTCCTCACAGCCTGGAGTTGGTTAGCGGCGGATCGAGGAACCTTCCGGTCGTTCTCGAGTATCTTTAAGACAGGCTTCCAATCGCAGGGCAACCGGAAAGCGATGGTGCTGCCCTCCAATTCCAGGCGAAATGAAATCGCGAGGATGTAGCCGTCTTTCTTGTCGTATTCGGTTAATACTGCCTGAGCTCCGTGCATGCTCAAACACCGCGCTATTTCTGAAGCGGTCTTGTCTGCATCGATCTTGGTTGTGTAGTTGAGGATTGGCATTTAATTCAGTAGACGGGTTAGTTGCTACACTGTGCAAATGGATATTTTGAAGATGCTTGAAGAACTTCGTACCGAGCGTGCGGCCATTGATGAAGCGATCGCGGTGCTAGCACGGCTGAGTTTGGGCCAGGGAAAACGGCGGGGCCGGCCACCGCTATGGATGAAAGGGCTTGAAGTGAAGCGGCGCGGCCGTCCGCCTGGAAGCAAGAACAAGCCGAAAGAGGAATAGTTCAGAACAGCATGTGTTGGGCTTCGACCTTTGCCTCGGAATTGAAGAACCTGTCTTTCATCGGGATATCGAGCTGTTGTTCGAGGTTGAATAACTCCTCGGCTGTTTTGCCGGCGGCGGACTCCTGCCGCGCCTCCGTCGCAGATTTCCGCGCCGGGTTGTACATCCGATACCAATGGAGCGCGTGGTTCTTCTCATCCTTCCAGCCGTGAATGAAGCAATAAGTCTTGCCGCGCCACTTCCCGTTCTTCAAATCCCAGATTCTCGCACCCACGCGAGCCAGGCTTCGAGTGTCCCCGCGCCCGCAATGGAAGCAGATGTTCGCGGAGGGGTAGACCACGTTTACGATCTCATCAGTACGATGAGGCTGGTTGTCCGAGAGCAGGTTAAACAATCGCTCATGTTGCGTCATGGATGTATTGGACAGTGATGGTTACATTTGGGCGGTTCGACTTCCGCCATTTCTTTCTTCCCGCTTGGCAATGCTTTAGACCAAGAACCTGCCGTTTGGAAAATTCGCTCACATGTCTCTTTAAGGGAATCGGACGGCTTAGAAAACGCTTTATAAATTGCAATTGCCTCGTATGCCCGCCGCTCCGTCATGCCGCGCTCGCCGTATTCGTTACAGACTGCTTGGATGAACTTGCGCCGGTCGCTCTTTTTGATTTCCGCGAGCGCGTTTTGTAAGGACTTCACCCGCCCGACGTACCAGACGATTGTTCGCATCGCTCGATCATGGAAGAACATTTCATCTTGGCCGCGCCAATCATCGATGAGATTAGCAACGGTTTCTTCAAAGTGGGGAGTGAGAGCTTGGGTCATGTTGGCTTGTACCACGGCTTATCGACTAACTCATCGTGATGAACCACCGAGGCCTGATTGAATCCGCCGATCTCATTCCACAACTCCTGAACGTGGCGGCACGTCCGGGAGAACGTGAACTTGGGGCAGGTGCAATCCCAGTTCGGCCGGTCCATCGTGCCGCCCTAGAGGCAATCGGGAAGTGGCAACAGCTGGCTACTTCGGCCCACAAGGACTATATTCAGGCCTCGACCAGGTAAATTTTGTACTCGACGGTAGCCTAGCGGGCAGCGGAGATTCCGCCATCTTCTGCTTCGTCACGGGCGGTCCGACGGAGTCAACCAATGTCGTACATGTGACGATCAAGTGAGGCCACGCCGACCGTGCGCCCCGACCACCGTTCGTCACCCGGTGTGGGAGCCGGGGTGGTGGGGCTACTTTGATTTTGTTGCGCTCAGCCTGTACCACAGCTCGTTTCGTTTCCCCTTGCCTTTTTCAACTAGACCTCGTGCTTGGAGCCTTTGCAAAATTGATCCACAGACCCAGCCCTTGTGTCCTGCACGATACCCGAAGCGAAGACCGAGAGAATCTTGGATGTCGCTATTGTAAACCCATTCGCCGCGCTGACGTAGGAAATCCAGAATACCTTTCTCGATAAGCTCGATACCGTGCTGGACTTTCTGTTGCGGGGTTTGCATGGCCGTAATCCTATCATGGCTCTGAGCGGTGGTTAGGGCACTCTTTCTAACCGTCGTTCCGAGGCTTTCGGCAGGCCAATCTTTCCCGTCGCTGGAGTCGGAGATCGGTGGGGAACAGCGAAGCGTTAGCAGACCTCGCCGCTCGGAGAAACGGCGTTCTTCCCTCAGGCCTGCGAACACGGCACTGTCCCCGTGGCACGGATTGTATCACGGCCAGCCCAGTGTCCTAGGCTAACGCGTGGGCGTCGCGATTGCTCAACTTTGGCGCGCCTTTTTATCGCTCAACTCCAGGCACATCGCTCGGCCCGTTTTCGTCGGTCGATAATAGCGCCGAGGCGCGGGACTCTTCGGATCTTCGCTTGGCGTGCTGATGAGGTCTAGCAGTCCCGCGTTTTCAAGCTGCTCCAGCCGTTCGTTTGAATTGTCATTGAATGCCGACCGCGCACGTCCAGCCGCGCATACGGTCTTCAGCAGATTCAGAGTGTCATCGTCCATATCATGCCTCCCTGAGCGGCCATTCTCGGGCTTTTCAGGGTAACACGCGCCGAATGGGTGGCGTTGCTGTAAACGCCTAAGAAGCTGATCGCGGCAAGCCGATGCCCCAGCACTTGTGTTCCTTTTTGTGACTTTCCAGCGCAGCAATCGCATGCCATTCTGCTTCTCGGGCATCGTGAAGGGCTAGGTCGTACGCCTCGGTGTCGAGCTTCTTTTCTTTTGCCGCGTCCAGTGCGCTCTTCGCGTCGTACACCCGGTTTGTCACGGCCACAGCGGCAAGAGCTAACCTGGCTTGTTCTTCGCAGCGTTCTTGGGGCATGTAGAGCCGAAGCGATAGCAGGCGTCGGCGCTGGCTCACGAATCAGCATCAGAGCCACGGGTGCACGTGCAACCCAATGCGATTATACCGGGGATAAGGCCCAGCCGGAGAATTGAGTTCGGTGGTCGGGCCTTCCGTGAGGCTAAAGGTTAAAAGCCTCTCTTTGGTTAAGGTTCCTATCGGCATTCATCTGGGTGAACTTTAGGGTAAATAAGCTCGCCAGTCGCGGCGCTCTTCCTACCCCCCGCTCCGAGGGTCCGGCAGGGCCGATGGCCGAGTATTCCTACTCGATTTTGTTGCCCTCAGTTCTTCACAGTCATGGCCGCTGAATCAACAGCCTTCTTGCCTGTTATTCCTTCCCGTATGGCCAAAATACTCGTAGCACCGCTCGGATCGGGCTTCCAACCCCCGACTGGCAGCGTTTAACATTGTTACCTTGCCATAGCTAAGTTCTTCATTAAGTTGACCGACCGAGTTTTCGGTATGCACAGTTGAGTCGCGGTACCACTGGGCTCACGAGCCGTGCTTCTTTTGCGTGCGCAATTCTCTCTGACTCCCGAAGTAAAGCAACCTCGTGCGTCGCTTTCTCCTCAACCTACCGCCACCGGCCTTCGACAAACACCCACCCATCATGCCGATGCCGCCATCGCGGGGCCACCCAGACCACATGCTCACGCGGCGGCAGTTCCCAGCGACCCGACACCCAGACATACGCGTTCCCGTCCCAGCGATGATACCCCGCGATCCAAACGTGGCGGTGACTCGGAGCCACGATGCGATGTTCCACGACGGCCCTGGGTGGCCGGACCTTTACCACTATCTCTTCCGCACGGACAGACCCAACTCCAAGGGCGATCCCGAACAAGCCGGTCAGGAATAGTTTTCTCAAAGTGTTTCTCCTGCCCTCATTATTGCAAACGGAGCATTCCCGTTTCCATTGTTGGCTTTCCCGTGCCTGCGGTCAGCGCGGCGCTCTCAACGTCGTCTACTGCCGTGGACGGCATCCACAGGAGTAATCCGAAGATCGACGCAGATCACTCTACGATGGTCGACTACCCCGGACTATCCCGCTCGCTCCCGCGCCGCAATCTCGATTGCGTTACGCTGAATTCCGGCCAGCATACCGCGGAAGACGACTTCATGAAGGGGTAGCACGGCGTACCAGTACATCAATCCCAACAAACCTCTGGGCTGGAACAGCGCGGTTTGCCGGAACGTGCAATTTAGCGCCCCATTTGCGCTGATCCTGAAATCGAGGAGGGCCTGGCCGGGCAGACGCATTTCCGCTCGCAAGGAAAGGGAGCGATCCTGATCGAGGCCGACCACTCGCCAGAAATCGAGAGCATCCCCGTACCTGAGCGTATCGGGATCCCTTCGGCCGCGGCGAAGGCCTGGTCCGCCCACCAGTCGATCCATCCCGCCGCGGATCTTCCAAAGCCAATCGGTATACCAGCCACGCTGGCCGCCAATCCGGCACACGGCCCGAAATACAGCCCACGAGGGAGCGGCGACAGCCACTTCTCGTTCGTCGCGAAACACCGTGCCGCCGGACCAGTCCGGGTCGCCCGGCATCGGGCCCGCCGTGGTCCAGTTCGTCTCCACCAGTTGTGACTCCACTTGGCCGATAGCGGAACGGATAGCCTCACGCACGTTGAGCAATTTCTGAGGAATAATCTGCGTGATCCGATCCTCGCGGCATACTACCTCGTTTTTCAACCCCTCAGCCAGCGGTCTGGCGATTTTGTTGCTCAGCGGCGTCACCAGATGAATCCAGTAGGAGCTCAGGCGAGGAGTCAGGACAGGCACCGCGATGATCCGGCGGGGCGGAAGCCCAAGCTCTTCGGCCATAATGCGCATGATGTCGCGGTAACAAAGCGTCTCACTGCCGCCGATGTCATAAACACCCCCAGTGGATTCCGGTGCCGCAAGGACTCCGACCAGATACGTGAGCACATTCTCGACAGCGATTGGCTGGCAACGGGTGCTGACCCACATTGGCGTGATCATGACCGGTAAGCGGTGGACCAGATAGCGAAGAATCTCGAACGACGCCGAACCCGAACCGATGATCATAGCCGCACGCAGGACTGTGACCGGAACTCCGGCAGATCCGAGCGCCAACTCCACCTCACGCCTTGAAGAGAGATGTTCACTGAGACCGGGGCCGGTCTCGCCAAGGCCGCCGAGATAAATGATGCGGCGCACACCCGCGTCGAGTGCGGCCCTGGCGAATACGTGAGCAAGGGCGAGGTCACGTTCCGCATACTTACGCTCCGCCGAGATCATCGAGTGCACCAGATAGAATGCCGCGTCACACCCGGAGAGCCCTTGTGCGAGCGTTGGTGGGTCGGCGAGATCGGTTTTCCGGACCTCGACATTCGGGTGCGAGTTCCAGTCGCGACCCTCCAACTTGCGCGGCGATCGCGCTAGGCAGCGGACCGCGTAGCCGGCAGCGAGAACCCGGGGCGCTAAGGGCTGACGCAAGCCCCTAGATTTTTATGCAGCAGGTCGGCTTGCGTGCCTTTGCCCACGCCCGGAGCACCCAGCAGCACGAGCCGCCAGGGTGACTGCGTGTCGCCCGGAAGCGCCGAGCAGTCGGCCTGT
>PMUN01000259.1 GCA_003166875.1 Bryobacterales bacterium
CCTGCTGCCAGACATGGGAGGCCAGCAGATAGTTCAGCGACGCGATCTTGCGGCGCCAAGGAAGTTCCAACGTCACCTTCAGCCACTTCGCGTGCTGGCTGAACATCGAGTCGACAATGCGGATGAAGGCCTCATAGCTGTTGAACAGCCCGTGCCGGCCGGTGAGCAGATATCCTTCCAACCAACCCTCGCACTGGTGCTCGCTCAGCATCGAGTCCAGCACGCGTCCGGCGGGCGCGAGAAATTCATCGTTCTTTGTTTCGCGGGCGTCCCACTGGCGGTTGGTGACCTCGAAAACCGCGCCCAAGAGATTCGAGAGCGTCTCGTCGGGACCGAAGACGCGGAAATTACGCTGATCCTGATTTAGCTTCGCCACGTCGCGCAGAAATTTACCCAGCACCAGTGTGTCTTGGGCGGCGACGGCGCCGGGCGAGGGGACATTCACGGCGTGGACACAGAAGTCCGGCATTCGGAGATCGCGCAGCAGAATTCCACCGTTGGCGTGCGGATTGGCGCCCATCCGCCGGTCGCCCTTCGGCGCCAGTTCGGCCAATTCCGGAATGAGCCGGCCGTTGGCATCAAACAGCTCTTCGGCTTTGTAGCTTTTCATCCAGCTTTCAAGCTGCTGGACATGTTCGGGATGCTCGGCATCCACCAGCAGAGGCACCTGGTGCGCACGGAAAGTTCCTTCGATTTCGAGACCATCCACTACTTTCGGTCCCGTCCATCCCTTGGGTGATCGGAGAACGATCATTGGCCAGCGCGGCCGCGTGGTGTCGTTCTTGTTCCGCGCATGTTCCTGGATTTGCCGGATGTCCTCGATGGCCGTTTCCAAAGTGGCGGCCATCAATTGATGCATTGTTGTCGGATCATCGCCTTCTACAAAGTAGGGCGTCCAGCCGCAACCTCGCAGAAACTGCTCCAATTCCTCATGCTCGATGCGGGCCAGGACGGTCGGGTTGCTGATCTTNNTTGAGGTGCAGGATCGGCAGCACCGCTCCGTCAGTAATTGGATTGAGAAACTTATTGGACTGCCATGCGGTAGCTAACGGGCCCGTCTCCGCTTCACCATCTCCGATAACGCAGGCGACTATCAGATCGGGATTGTCGAACGCGGCCCCAAAGGCATGGCTGAGCGAGTAACCCAACTCGCCACCTTCATGAATCGACCCCGGCGTGGTCGGCGCAACGTGGCTCGAAATTCCGCCGGGAAACGAGAACTGCGTGAACAGTTTTTTCATTCCGGCTTCGTCCTGAGTGACGTTCGGATAAATGTCGCTCCAGGTGCCTTCGAGATATACGTTGCCCACAATCGCCGGGCCACCATGCCCGGGACCCGCAATGTAGAACATGTTCAGGTCATACTTCTTGATGACCCGGTTCAGGTGCACGTAGATGAAGTTCTGGCCCGGCGTAGTGCCCCAATGTCCGACCACCAACGGCTTCACGTGCGACAGTTTCAGCGGTTCCTTCAACAGCGGGTTGTCGTAGAGGTAAATCTGGCCCACCGAAAGATAATTAGCTGCGCGCCAATAGGCGTCCATTTTCCGGAGTAATTCGGGGCTCAACGGATTCAGCTGCTTTCCGATCGCGCCGTTAGCTTCCACAGACGTCAACGTGTGGATCGGCTTCTCGATGGTACTTTCAATCATTGTTTTAGCTCCTGCTCCCGGCATACCAGCCGCGACGCCACGGAAAATCGTGGGCACCCGCGCTACCGGACACCCGCGCCCGATCTTAAGCGCCGCTTAGGGCGAAATGAGACCGGTGTTCGGCTTCGTGCACCCAATAGGGCGGACGGCCGTAGTGATCGTGGAGCCGGTTTTCATACTCGCGAGTAAGCGGCTGGGAGAGTAAATAGTCCGGGGCGTTTTTGATGGCTTCTCTGGACAGAGCGGCGTAGATCTTAGAATCCGCCCAGCTCACTCGTTCAATCCACGCAGGTGAAACCAGCACCTTCTTGCCTGGCAGCCAATTCCGGGTGGCCACCTCAACGTAACGGATAGCCCAGGCTTCATCGTCGATGACAAACCCGTCCACATGGCCGATTTCACCATCAGTCGCTTCCACGTGATAGCCAGTGACGGCTCCTGTACTCCGCAGGTGCGAATCCGTCGACTCTCGCTGGATCTTGTCTGCCATTGCTTCCGTAGAAGTAGCTTCCGGAAGAGCCAAGAACCCCGGGTTATACGCTGGACCCCACAGGTAGGGACCACCCCAATAAAAGGGATACCCATAATAGCCGAGGTACGCGGCTTCCTGTTGCCGGGAGACTGGCTGATGGGTGTTGATGTCGGGGCTGTTCTCAACCTGTTTTTTCGTCAGCGAAACATCCAATCGCTTGGCTTCGAAGTCCGTATGGAGTATGGAGAATGGCGAGATTAGTACCTCCCGGCCGTCAAACCAGCCGCCGGTTTCGACCGTGAGGTAGCGGATCGCCCATGTCTCATCGTCAAAATAGAACTGATCTACAGTTCCAAGCTCTCCGTCCGTGGCGTGGATCGCAAGACCCTTCAAAAATGTAACATTCGTTAGCATTGTCGTTGCCCTCCTGAGAACGTTTTGTTGAATGCGCTTTTTCGGCACCCACGACACACACGTCGAGGACGCTATCTCATTGGCGCTCTATGTGACGACTAAAGCTATGCATGCGTGTGCCCAAGTGGTTACCATCGGTACACCATCGCTTCGTCCTGCTTGTCCCGCTGGATTTGTTGAGATCGGGCGAGCGGGGAATAGCACCCGTCATTGCGGGATTGGTGACCGCGGGCGGTCGCGCGACGAGGGATGGTCACCTGAAGACGCAACGCCCCGCGCTGTATTTCCATGCCGGAGAGCCAGGCCCCTCGCTTCACACTGGGTCTTGGAGTTGTGAGCAGCGGTGAGCCTGAATGGATCTTGGATTGCAGTCTCACGTGCATTCCGACTCGGAGAAATGTGGTTTAAAATTCTTGCAATGGAGGGCTTAACATGCCGAAGACTGCAGTTGGATTATTTGAGAATGCTGACCTCGTGGATGACGTCATCCGCGAGATTGAGTGCCTTGGTTTTCCTCGGAAAGAGGTTCGCACCCTGACGGAGCCGGCCACGTTCGAGGTCACCGGCGTGATGAGCTTCCCACGCCTCGACTTCGAAGGGGACTCGATTCGGGCGCTCACCAGGATCGGGGCGACCAATGCGGAGTCGCAGGCCTACTTGGAAGGATTGCGGCGAGGAGGGGCGCTGGTATTCGCGACGGGTTCGGACGACAGGGTGGAGGGCGCCGCGGGTATCATGAACCGGCACGGCGCGGTGGAGATAAAGAAGACCACTGGTCCAGAACCACAGTTGCCCGGTGTGGTTCGCGAGAGCATGACTCCGTCAGGCGATGGTCCGGTCCAGGCAGGGCGGATCCGCGAGCCGGGCAGCGGCGCCAGCTTTTTTTCGTGGTGACCGGCGCGATACTTCTGGTACGAAAACGGGTGGGGTAATGCTGAGTATCCAGAAGCTTCTTGTTCCTGTTGTGTTCGCGGATACTTCCCGGCACGTCGTGCACCAGGCCGCTTGGTTAGCGCGCCGCTTTCAGGCGGAGATGATCCTGTTGCACGTGGTAACGCCGCTCAGTTATCCAGCCGGCTTGCTTGAGAGCGGGCACGAGATCACAGCACGGGATTTGCACGCGAGTATCGTTCAGCGAGCTCAGAAGGATCTGGACCAGTTACGGCCAGAACTCGACGGGATTACGGTTACACGTGTGCTGCTGAGGGGCGACCCGGCCAGCGAGATCGTGAAGACCGCTCGCGACCAGAACGTCGACCTGATCGCGATGTCGACTCGTGGCGAAGGGACCTTCTACCGCTTTCTGCTGGGCTCAGTGACGGCGAAGGTACTGCACGAAATCCAATGCCCGGTATGGACAGGCGCTCACCTGGAGGAGCCGCCGCAGCGCGAGTTCTCGATCCGCCACGTCCTATGTTCGGTGGATTTGAGCCCTCACAGCCATCACACCGCGTCCCTGGCCGCCGAGATGGCCGCGGCCGTCAATGCGAAGCTTACGCTGGTCCACATCACGGCCGGCGTGGAGATCTACGGCCCTGGCGGATCCCACGTCGACCCCGTTTTGAAGGAGAAGACCGTCGGCTTCGCCGCCGAAGAAATCGCCAAGCTTCAGAACGCCGTGGGCACGCAGGCCGAAGTCATTATCGATAGCGGCAATGTCGCGGAGTTGTTGAACCGGGCGGCGGAGCAAACTAAGGCTGACGTCCTGGTCATCGGACACATTCCTGGGCGCAGCCATTTGGGGGACAACGGCAATGGCTATGGGATCATTCGGGAGTCGCACATCCCGGTCCTGAGCGTATGAGGACTCCGTGTTTCAACTGCGGCGGAGAATCGGTCAGCCCGTAGCGACTGACTGTATTTCGCCAACTGACCAAGCGCGGTCAGTCTATTGAGTTAGAGCCACAGGTGTCCATTTTGCTTCCCGCATGCTTTACCTCGCTTTCTGGCTCGTTTCGGGTTGAAAACCACTCCGGTTAAACAATTGCTTAAAACCATTGCTTAATGGCTGGCCGAACTATGCGCGCAAAGAACGGAGCGACAAGGCCTGCCCATGGCCCCGCGGCTGAGGACACTCGGGCAAAGCTGCTGGACGCCGCCGCCGAGATTTTTGCCGACGTCGGGTATCACCGGGCCACCATCCGCGAGATTTGTGCACGCGCCGGTGTAAATGGCGCGCTCGTGAACTATCACTTTGGAGACAAGCTAGAGTTGTACGCCCAGACGCTGGAGCGTCTGGTCAGCGTTGCTCGAATCGATGCGGTCCGCGCGGCGCTCAACCAAAAAGCACCGCCCGAGACGATCCTGCGCGAAGCAATCAGAGCTAGGCTTCGTGGCGTCGCCGCGGGCGACCAAAGTGGCTGGCTCTTTAGAATTGTTGCTCATGAGATGACACAACCCACGCCTGCGATGACACGCGTCGTCAATAGCGTTCTGCGGCCACTCTATAACCAAGTGTACGAAATCGCCGGTGCGCTGATTGGACTGCCCGCGGCTGACGAACAAACCCGTCTTTGTGCGCACAGCGTCATGGGCCAAGTCATTATTTATGCGTTCGCGGGACCGGTTCTCGCCCGCCTTTGGCCGGATATGCAGATGACGCCCGAGAACCTGGACCGGATCGCCAACCACATCACCGACTTTTCGCTCGCATACCTCCGGCAGGTGCGTGGTGCGCAACAGCTGGCGGCGAAAGCCGCAAGCATGAGGAACTGAAATGAAGCTGGTAATAACTGACACGAACGGTGAACAGCTGACAATTGCCACGAACGGCGATAAAGATGAGCGACAAGCGAATAACTTAACTCCGGCTGCCGACGGCGCCAAGCAGACCGAGCAGAAACCCCAGGAAGCAGCTCCGGCCGCCAACGGTGACAAGAAAAACGAGCACCCGGAGCAGTCAACCCCGGCCGATACCGGCGGAAAGAAAGACGAGCAGCAGACCCAGCCGTCACTGCCTGATGCCAAACTGCCGGGTGACGCCAACGGCAAAAAGAGTGAACAGAAATCGCCCGATCCCAAAGCTGCGCCGCCGAAAGACGCTCCACATACTCGCCGCACAATCGCTTTGGCTGCGGTGGCTTTCGTGGCGCTCGCGGCCAGCGCCTACGTCATTTGGAGAGTTTTCTTTGCCAAGCCAAAACTGCCCGATAGTATTGTGACCCTGAGCGGCCGGATTGAAGGCGACGACTCCGCTGTTGCTTCCAAGACAACCGGACNNTATGAAGGCGACGACTCCGCGATCGCGGCCAAAACCACTGCACGCATTCTCGAAATCAGGTTCCGCGAAGGCGACGCGGTTAATGCCGGCGATGTCATCGCGATATTGAGCGACGAGCAGGTCCGCGCGCGCCAGGACCAGGCGCAGGCGGGGGTTTCGATCATGGAGGGCAAGAGCAAATCGGCTCTGGATCAGATTGCTGTTTTGCAACAACAGCTGCAGCAGAATCAGCTTCAAACCGCACAGTCGAAAGTAGACGCAGAGGGGCGCGTAAGGCAGGCCGAGGCAGAAGTGGCAGCCGCTGAAGCTGATTTGGCGCAGCAGCAAGCGTCCTATCAGATCGCGGCATTCGACAGAGACGCTTACACAAAGCTAGCGCAGACGGGAGCAGCCTCCGAGCGTCAGGCGAAACAGATGATTGCGACGGCTGGTGCACAAGCGGCGGTGGTGACAGCGACCAGCCGCCGGGTCGAAGCTGCTAAAGGCGCACTAACGACAGCGCAGGCGAACCTCGACAATCCCGGCATCCGCGCGGACCAAGTCGCGATGACCCGAAGGCAGATCATAGAGCAGCAGTCCGAGTTTGCGAGCGCCCAGGCAAGTACCGCGCAAGCTCGCGGGCAATTGATCGAGGCTCAGGCAAACCGGCAGGATCTGGTGGTTTTGGCGCCCTTCAGTGGCGTTGTAGTGACGCGGGCGGCAGAACCTGGGGAAGTTGTCACTGCTGGAACCGCGCTGGTCACGATGGTGGATCTCAGCAAGGTGTACCTGCGAGGCTTCGTGCCGGAGGGACAGATAGGCAAGGTCAAGCTGGGACAACCGGTGCACGTATATCTGGATTCCAACACAAAGCAGCCCATCGATGCCTGGGTTTCACGCATCGATCCTCAGGCCACGTTCACGCCGGAGAACACCTACTTTCAGGACGAGCGAGTGAAGCAGGTGTTTGGCGTCAAGCTGCAGTTGAAAGGGGCTATCGGATTTGCGAAACCGGGCATGCCCGTGGATGGCGAGATTCTCACTCAAGGCGATACGTGGCCGGAAGCTAGTCGAAGAAAATGACAACGGCAGATCAGGAAACAGCTGCTCCCGGAGTTCAGAGTGACCATGCGCCGAAACAGACGGCCATCCGAGTCAGCCGGCTCTCGAAACGCTACGGCGTCGTGGAAGCTGTTCGCGGCATCGATTTGGACATCGGCGATGGCGAGATCTTCGGCTTGATCGGGCCCGACGGAGCAGGCAAGACCTCGACGTTTCAAATCCTGGCCGGGGTGATGGAACCTACCAGCGGCATTGCGGAAATTTTTGGCCAGCCAGCACGCGCCGCGCGCTCCGAAACCGGATATCTCACGCAGGCGTTCAGTCTCTATCCGGATCTTACTGTTGCGGAAAACATCCGCTACATCGGCGACCTGCGCCGCGTCGCCCCCCGCGAGATCGCCGAGCGCGGTGCACATTATCTGCAGATGTTCGACATGGACCGCTTCTCGGACCGGTTGGCAGGGAAATTGAGTGGTGGGATGAAGCAAAAACTAGCGCTCACCTGTGCGTTGGTTCCGCAACCGCGCGTCTTGTTGCTGGACGAGCCGACCACCGGCGTCGACCCGGTATCGCGGCGCGAATTCTGGGACACGCTCGCTCACCTGGCGGCAGATGGATTGACGATCCTCGTCGCGACGCCCTATATGGATGAAGCCGAGCGATGCCACCGCGTGGCGCTGATGCATGAGGGAACGATTCAAGAGATGGGCACCCCGGCCGAGCTAAGAGCAGGGTTGCACGCGAAGCGGCTGGAACTGCGCATGGAGAATTTGGCGGAGGCCGAGCGGGTTCTTTCCCAATCGAGCGGTCCTGAGCAAGAAATCCTGGACGTCGAGCGCTTCGGCGACCGGTTGGACCTGTTGGTGCATCACCCGGATGCGGCGAAGCACCTTGTGGAAGAGAAGCTGAAAGCGGCCGGGCTTGCGATCGGCGAAGTGCGAGTGGACGAGCCGACGCTCGAGAACGTGTTCGTCGCCAAACTCCGCAGCCTTGGGCAGGTGGCCGACGAAACGCCTTTTCCAGCGCATCACTCGCGTCAGGATTTGCGCGGTCAGGTGGCGATCGGCGCAACTAACATCACGCGGCAGTTCGGCAATTTCACTGCTGTAAAAAATCTGAGCTTGCAGGTTCAATATGGCGAGATCTACGGCCTGCTGGGAGCGAACGGCGCCGGGAAGACCACAACCATCCGGATATTATGCGGGCTTCTCGATCCGACGCAAGGAGACGTGCAACTGGCGGGCCGGCGTGACATGCGATCCGGAACCGTACGCCAACGGGTGGGCTACATGTCGCAGAAGTTCTCCTTGTACGACGGCTTGTCGATCAAGGAGAACTTGAATTTCTTCGCCGGTGTTTACGGCGTGCCGGAGAGCGAGCGCAATGAAAAAATACAGTGGGTGCTGTCGTTTTCCGGGTTGGAAGGAAAACAAGACCAAGTCACGGGAAGCCTGCCGGGTGGGTGGAAGCAGCGGGTGGCCTTCGGCGCGGCGATCCTGCATGAACCGAGTGTCCTCTTTCTTGACGAGCCGACCTCCGGAGTGGATCCGCTGGCGCGCCGCGCCTTTTGGACCATGATCAACCGGCTGGCCGACGCGGGCACCGCCATTCTGGTGACCACACACTACCTGGAGGAATCGGAGCAGTGCAATCGCCTCGGCTTCATGGTCGCGGGCGAGCTGGTGGCCGAGGGGAGTCCGACCGAGATCAAGGGCAAGCAAACCGGCCACCTGTTGGAGGTTGTGGTCGACCAACCGCAAAAGGCTGCGGATCTACTCAAGAAAGATACGGAACCATGGCGGATCTCGCTGTTTGGCAATCGGCTGCATGTCATTACTGATGAAGATGTGGCGAGTGGCGAAAAGTCCACGAAGGAAAAGCTGCAATCGAATGGCATCCGCGTCCTCGAGATGCGGGAGGGACAGTTCTCCATGGAAGATGTGTTCATTGGGGTTGTAGAAAAGGCGCGTCAAGAGGGCAAAGTTGGGGCCCCGGAAGACTAGGACAAACGAGAAATGAGACGCATTTTCGCGCAAAGCCGCAAAGAGCTGACCCAGATCATTCGTGATTGGCGCACACTCGCCTTGGCGCTCTTCCTCCCTCTGATGCTGCTCTTTCTTATGTCGACTGCGCTATCCCTTACGGTGAGCAACTTGCCCATCATCGTCCAGGATCTGGACGGCTCGCCAGCTTCGCGTGATTTTATCGATGCCTTCCGCGCGTCCATCACGTTTTCCGTTGTGGCCTGGCCGGTGGACAAGCAGCCGGAACTGGCCTTCACCTCAAACGCGGCCCACGCGGCGTTGATCATACCGGAGCATTTTGGCCGGGACATGGCGCGCGGCATCGATTCACCCGTGCAGTTGCTCATGGATGCGTCCGACGCCAATACGGCCAAATTAGTGGCGGGCTACTCGGGACAGATTGCCCGTGCCTTCCACAAACAAGCAGCCGGTTCCTCCGCGTCCGACCCCGTGCAGACGGCCATCCGGTTCTGGTACAACCCCGGCCGATCGTCCGAGAAGTTTCTTGCACCGGCGATATTCGTCCTGGGACTATCGATGTTCCCGCCATTACTCGCGTCGCTGGCCATGGCCAAGGAAGGGGAGCAGAAGACCATTCTCCAGGTTTATGTTTCCAGCATCTCGGCGCATGAGTTCCTGCTCGGAAAAATCTTGGCGTTCATGGCCGTGGCAGTGGCGGAATGTCTGCTGATGCTGATTCCGCTTTTCACGTATTTCGGCCTGAGCTTTGCCGGAGACCCGACTCCGTTCATCATTGCCACCGTTCTCTACGCCTTCTGTGTGGCCGCGTTTGGAACCATGGTGGGAGCGGCGATTCCAAATCAAGTGGCCGCGATTCAGGCTATTTCATTCGGCGGGTTTCTATTGGTCTTCCTGCTATCGGGTCTCATGTTTCCGATCGACAATATCCCGGCGGGAATTCGCTGGATCTCGAATTTCGTCTGGGGCAGGTATTACATCGAGATCGTTCGCGACGCGCTACTCGAAGGCGGGGGCTGGCCGGCCACCTGGTTCAAGGTCGCGGTTATTGGATTGATCGGCGTGACCTTTTACTTGATCGCGTGGCGCACCATGCGCCGCATGCAGTTGAGCACGTAAGACCATGTCCCCTATCTTCAATCATCGCCTGCGCGCGCTCATCCGCAAGGAGTTCGGTGAGATGCGGCGCGACCGCCGCCTGGCTCTGTCTCTGATTCTCCCGCCCACGCTGCAGTTGTTACTGCTGGGCTTTGCTCTAAGCGCGGACGTTACCAACATAAAGCTCGGAGCGGTGGATGACAGCCGAACGCCGGAGAGCCGGGAGCTGATCGCCACACTGAGCGAGAGCCGGACTTTTCGGCTGGTCAGCTATTACGCGTCCGCTGACAAGCTGGGTGAGGCCATCGGCATGGGGAAGGTCGATGCCGGAGTTGTCATTCCTTACGACTACGCCAGGGATTTGCAGCGCGGCCACCGAACTACTGTGCAGTTCCTGTTGAATGCCATGAACGCAAACACGGCGGCCATCAGCCAAGGCTACGCGCAGGGCGTGATTCAGATTTACAACTCAGGCCTGCGGGCCGGAGGACTGCATGCCAACTTCGCCCAGATCGGAGCTGAGAATGTCAGCCGCCAGGGCCAGGCGCAACTACACCCGGCTTATCTCTACAATCCGGGGCTGAAGGATTCCTGGTTCATTGTGACGGGCGTGTTCGGGCTCTTATTGATTCTGAACAGCTCGCTGGTAGCAGCCGCGTCTATGGTCAAAGAGCGAGAGGCTGGCACCATGGAACAGCTGCTGATGTCACCGGCGACTACTTCTGAAATCATCATCGCGAAAGTTGTGCCGCTGTTTGTTCTGCTATCCCTGACGGCGGTCCTGTCGGTCGCGGTCATGAAGCTGGTATTTGGAGTGCCTTTCCACGACAAGCTTCCGCTGGTTCTCTTTGGCGCCGCTCTGTGTATTTTGTCGGGCATTAGCATCGGCACCGTAAACGCGACCTTCGCCAAGTCGGCCCAGCAGGCCCAATTGATGGCCTTCTTCATCAATCCTCCACTCAATGCGACGGCTGGGGCGCTGAATCCGGTGGAGGCAATGCCCAAGTGGCTACAGCCGTTCACCGTCGTGAACCCGATCCACCACTTCGCGGTGATCGCCCGCGCAAGCATGCTCAAGGGCAGCGGCTTTGTGGATCTGTGGCCCAATTTCCTGGCCCTCCTTGTTATTACGCTCGTGCTGGGTTCGCTGAGCGTGTGGCGTTTTCGAAAACAGCTCAGCTAGAACAGAAAGGGCGACGTGAATAACACAACGGCTCGAGAACGATTCACGACTGGGACTTGCGCGGCGGGCGCGATGTTCCTGATGGCGGCCAGTGTCGTAGGCTTTTCGTTCGGGCAAACCACTCGCGCCAACCAGGAGCCGCTCTCCGGTCGAACGGGACAGAGCGGGTCAGTTACTGCCACGGAGTCCCCGGTGCCCGGAACCACAACCAGCGTGAATACCATCAACCCAACCATTCAAGTGCAGGGGCCTTACGCCGGGAGCACCGAAGGCAAGGCCGTCTTTTCCGGCCGGCTCTCCCTGCGCGAGGCTGTCGAGCGCGGTCTCAAATACAATCTCGGCGCCGTCGGTGTCACACAAGCAGTCCGCCAAGCCCATGGTCAAAGCAGGGTAGCTCGAAGCGCGTTGCTCCCAAACCTCAATGGATATCTCTCGGAGACAGTCGAGCAAGTTGACCTAGCGGCGAGCGGCCTTCACTTCAAGCTTCCTCCCTCGCTCGGGTTGTCGATTCCCTCCGTGGTCGGTCCCTTCAACTATTTCGACTTGCGAGCAACGCTAACGCAGACAGTTGCGGACATGACGGCATGGAACAACTATCGTTCGGCTAAGGAAAATCTACGCGCCAACCAACTCTCGGGAAAGGACGCGAGAGATCTAGTGGTCTTGGCGGTCGGCGGCGCGTATCTCCAGGTGATCGCGGCCGCAGCCAGAGTGAATTCCGCCCGCGCTCAACTGGAAACCGCCAATGCGCTGTACCAGCAGACAGCGCAGCAGCGTAGCGTCGGTTTGGTCGCGCAGATCGACGTGAACCGTAGCCGAATCCAAATGCTGACCGAACAGCAACGCTTGGCGTCGCTCCAAAATGATCTTGGCAAACAGAAAATCAACCTGGCGCGAATGACCGGCCTTCCGCCCAACGATCGGTACGACCTCATCGATGACGTGCGGTTCGCGGCCGCACCCGCCATCACGCTGGAAGACGCGCTGAAGCAAGCCTTTGACCAACGCTCCGACTTGAAGGCGGCGGAAGCGCAGGTTCGGGCCGCCGAGCGTTCGCGATCCGCTGCGCGCGCAGAACGTCTTCCCTCTCTCTCTCTCACCGCCGACTACGGCGCCATTGGGATGAACCCTTCGAATGCTCATGGAACATTTGCGGTGGTTGGAAGCCTGAAGTTTCCGATCTGGCAGGGTGGCCGGATCGAGGGCGATATCGAACAGGCCGACGCGGCCTTGTCACAACGGCAGGCAGAACTGGAAGACCTCCGCGGGCAAGTAGAAGCCGATGTCCGGAAAGTGTACCTGGACCTGGAGGCGGCCCGGAGCCAAGTGGAGGTTGCCACGGAGAATCTTCAGGTGACCAAAGAAAATCTTAACTTGACCCGCCAGCGGTATGATGCCGGGGTGACCGACAATGTTGAGGTTGTGCAGTCCCAGGAGTCCGTCGCGGGCGCCGAGCTGGACTATATCAATAGCGTGTTCGCACACAACGTGGCGAAGCTGAGTCTGGCGCGTGCGGTTGGGCAAGCGGGAGACAACTTTGCACAGTTTCTGCAGACCCGCTAGCAACAAACCGGTTCCGGTGCAAAGGCAATACCGGGGAAACGATCGGGGGTTGCCCCGTTGTTGGCGTAGAGCCGCTTCCTAACCGATTGAAAAGGTTGGTTGCGGGGGACCGCAACGCTCCGAACGCTCTTTTGCTCCCACTTCGCTTGGAGTTGACGCAAGTCCTTCAAAACGCATCACTGGCTATGTCACCTCAACCAAGCTGATCCATTTTGGGAGTAAGGACCCGCCAGCGCCCAACGCCATATGTGCTAAGCTCGAACCAAAATGGCGACGGAGGAGAGACAGGAGCTTCTTAGGAGTGCGGTGACGGCGGTAAAGAGCACGAACGCCCATTACGCCCCACTCTTCAAAGACGATATCAGCACTCATCCTATCTTGTATTTTGGTGATCCTCTGACCGCAGAGTTCGCAACGCTCGGCGTGAATCCCTCAGCTACCGAGTTCACAAGAAGCCGTTGGCCAAAAACCGAATTGACCATACCGGAGCTTGACCATAGTTCAACGAGCTATTTCCGTAATTCGGCCCGCGAGTCTCATGAATGGTTTGATCGGTACGAGCTATCGCTAAACATTCTGGGGCATTCATATTCGAGCAAGAAGGGCAATCGCTCGGACACCGTTCACATCGATCTTTCTCCGAGGGCGACTAGAGCGATGGGCACGGTCAGCAAGACCCCCTCGCTTCGGACGCGCTTCTTGGAAATGGTAGCGTCGGATATGCGGTTCTTCCTCTCGGCGTTAGGCCTCTGCTCTAACGTTAGGGCCGCGGTTATGTCAGGGTCGGTGACCAACGCTCACTATTTTGACGAATTCGTTTGCAAGTACCTGCCCACCGGCTATTCGCTGAAGCTCGAAACCGAATTCGCAAGGGGACGAGGCGCAACGACACTCTACAAGCTCTGCGGGCCGACCTTCGCTATCCCCGTGTTGTTCTGCGGAAGTTCGCCGAGCAGCAGGAATAAGGGAGAGCGGCTCGCCAGCGAGATCCGCAGCAATCTCGCCTGCTTGAAGGTTGCGGGATTTTGTTCAGCATGAACGTGAATTCCTCCGTCACCCTTCATCGTTGCGATTGTTGGCGCTGCACTAGACGACATAACGGAATTTCCTGCTTGCTCTAACGTGAAAGCTTGATTCCACCCTTGCTTAGGAAGCCAGAATCCTTCTCCCAAAACCAGACAGCCTTCTGCATTCCGGGTATACGTTGATGTATCCTGCGTGGTCGGGGCGAACGACAAACTCCTTCTGGCACAAACGGGCATTTGCGATAGCGTCTCGAACCACGATCTCATTAGAGGCCCCGGAAAGGTCGAGTGCAATGCAACCCGGAGGGCCACCGGCCAGACGGTAACTTTGAGTTGGACGTACTTTGAAGAAATCTCTTGGCGTCGGCAAGCTGTTTTTCACCATTACATATCTGTCCTCGCAAAGCGTAGGATTACAAGGCAATGCAAGTCATTCAATTCAAGAATAATCAGGATGTCCAATATGGGAAATGGCTATCGGCAAATCCGTCAGGCTTTGTCGTGAACGATAGAGGTAGAGGCAACTATCTACTGATTCACAATGCCAGTAGTCATCGGTGCATCAAACAACCGGGCAAGAACCACACAAATCCACAAGCGATGAGCACGAAGATTTGTAGCGCCAGTCGTCTTGCCCTCGAATCGTGGTGCGCCAATACGTTTGGACGAACGCCTGAACCCTGTAAACGCTGTTTTTAACGTCAGTTCGCTTTTCGTTTCGCCGCTACCCCTTCAACCGCTAATACTTGTTTGTCAGTTTCGCTTTCTCACCTGGGAGACGGGCTATTGCTGGTTCCGAGTTTCGATCTCCGACTTCGGAACAGCAAGGATCGCCGTGGCAAACGGCTGAAGCGGTCGTGCTCGGATTCGCCAAGGAGTCGGGTGGTGGCGGAATCATCTTTCTTAGAAGCATTGTCGATACCTAAAGAGTGATAGCATCGGGGGTTATGTTGGATGCTGGCGAACTCGCTTCCCTGGTCGGGTACACGGCAATCGCTTCGGCGACTGTCGAGGGAGACGTCGAAGGGAGTGATGGCGAATTGGTTAAGCTAGATAACGGCATGATCTATGAGTTGGTCGGATTCTATCTAATGGCCGAGTACGATCCAGAGGTAGTCGTATTTGAATGGATCGTCACTCCCGCCGATGCCAAGAGGCTGTTCCAGAGGGACACGCAGGAGACGGTCGGCATGTACAAACTGGTCATCGGAGACGAATTGGTCGATGCTTTACGCGTGCGTTGAACTCAAGTCTATTACCGCCCAAGGTTGGGATGCCGTCCTGCACTTTAGTCCCGGCGTACCAAAGCGCACTTCCGAAAACAGCCCGATCTGCCCTTGAAAAACCGTCCGCAGAAAAGGCCGTCTGCCGTAACAAAGCGATTACGCTTATTGACAGAGTGACAACAAGTACTTTCTAATACAGAGTAGAATGAGAATTGCACTGTACGCCAGGTCCGTCGCGGGCGCCGAGCTGGACTATATCAATAGCGTGTTCGCGCACAACGTGGCGAAGCTGAGTCTGGCGCGTGCGGTTGGGCAAGCGGGAGACAACTTCACACGGTTTCTGCAGACCCGCTAGCTAGTAGCCTATTTGACGATCTTGGCCCGTCTTGTGCGCCGGAAATGCGAGGATGAAAATATGAACCCGAAGAACACAGAACTTGACAAAAAAGACGATTCCGAACGACCGTTAGAGAATCTGCCGCTTGATTGGGCGGACGAGGATATTGAGATAGAGGACCGCAAGCCCGATTTGGGTGAGATCGAAGAGGATACGTCCGAAATCTGAACGGGGAAATTGCAGACTGTTGCCGATATTGCTGTCGATTTCATCGTTGAGCAACCGTTTTGACCAGGCCGCCTTCGAGGTAATCGTTGATGCTCTGTTCCATATCGACTGGAAACTGCGGCACAGGGCCCACCAGCTTATCGGCGTAGACTCTGAGCGCGATTTCTCTGAACACGGGAAGTGCAACCCGGCCGCCAGTTTCTCTTGCTCCCAGGGAATGGTTGTCGTCAAAGCCGATACGCACGGCGATGGTGATTCCCGCGCGGCCGTAAGTGGAACCCACGAAGAGCGCATCCCTGAACTCATTCGTCGTTCCAGTCTTGCCCATCACGGCAATCGGGAGACTGTCCAGTGCGTGGGCCGTTCCAGTGGGAATGCGCACGACACCCCGCATGCCTTCCTGAATCAGCAATAGAGCGATGCCGTCGACATGAACCGGGGATGACGCGTGCTCACTTTCGGCCATCACCTCACCCTGGTCGCGCACGATTCTCCGGATCACATACGGCTCGGCGTTGAGGCCTGACGCCATTGTACGGTACGCGTTGGCCAGTTCCATCAAGTTCACTTCGGACGCTCCCAAAGCCGTCGTCAGATAGGGCTGCAACGGAGTCTGTATCCCAAGACTCCGCGACGTCTGGAGGACGCTCGAAATCCCGATCTGACTTGCGACCCAAATCGCGACAGCGTTTCTGGATTCCGCCAGGGCAATCCGCGCGGGAATCATGCCCTTGAATTGGCCATCGTAGTTTGATATCCACTTCTCCTCTTGGTTCACCCCGTTGGGAACGCTGATGGGTTGGTCGGGAACCACGGAGTCGAGATTCAGTGTTCCTGACTGGAAGGCGGCAAGATAGACAAGCGGTTTCATTGCGGACCCAGGCTGGCGCAGGGAGTTGGTGACGCGGTTAAAGTCGCTGTATGAGGCGGAACGGTCTTTGTAAAGTTGCCGGCCGCCCGCCTCGGCCAGGACACTCGCATCACGGTTCCTCAGCACCACCACCGAGCCTTGAATCAGACCCTTAGCGCTTGGATGGCGCTTCTCATAAAGCAAGAGGCCGTGCTCCAGCGCCAATGTTACGATTTGCTGCACCCGGGCATCCGCCGTAGAGTAAACCTGGATGCGTCCCTGAAGCAGGTCTCTCACGCTGAGATCAACATGGCGGGTTTTGATTTCCTCAAGTACATTTTCAACAATGGCGCAGGATTGGAGCATCCTGTCTTTGTGTTTCACGGCCGCCTCAATCGGACGCTGCTTGGCTCCGCGCAGGCTGTCAGGAGCAATAGAACCATTAGAGGCCATAAGCTCCAAGACCTGATTTCTGCGCTCGATGACTCTGTCGATTTCGCTTGCGCCCGGCGCGTAGTAACGAGCCGATTTTATGGCGCCTGCTAGCAACGCTGCCTTGTCGGCATCATCCGCGGTGAAAGTGGCAAGGCTCCGGCCAAAATAATAGTCCGCCGCCCGCGCCAGCCCATATTGCCCGTTTCCCATGTAAACCAAGCTGACGTACCGGGCCAGAATCTCCTCTTTGGCGCGGCGTTTCGAACCGAAACGCTCCCGCATCTCTTTTTCGAGCCACACCGCCAGCCGGATCTCCTCGACCTTCCGAACCACCATGTTGACGCTTCGCGCGCCGATCAGATAGGACAGGGAGCGAGCTAAAAGTCCGCTGGGACGGAGCTGATTGCTGTTTTCTCGAGCCGTCATGGCTTGGAGAAAATAACCTCGCACCAGCTGTTGGGTGATCGTGGATCCGCCTTGCGGGAAAATCGAAGAACTATTTACTGCGTCTCGGCGTCCCAGCTTCGTGAAGCGTCCCAGAAGACTTCTAATCCGTAACCTGCCCAAGACGTGAGGAATCCTTGAATAGTCGACGCCGCTATGCGAGAAGAAGTTTTTGTCCTCCGCGGCGAGGATGGCGTCGCGGACCACCGGCGGGATGTCCTGATACTTGCTGACCAACCGGTATTCGGTGGCCATCTCCATCAGAGGCTGACCATTGATATCGTAGACGTGGCCGATCCCAGGGAATTCGCAGCGGACAAATGCCTCCAAGTCCGGCAGATTAGTCCGGTCAAGATAGATGTGATGGAGTCCAATCGCGGCGAAAGTGACCATGCTGAGGGTACAAACGAGAAGCGCAGCGGCTGAACGCCGGCGTAGCTTGGCGTAGCGGCTACTCGAAATTCCGCGAGCCGCCGCCTTGACGCCTGCCACCATGCGCCTGAACATGGTTAGTAGAAAACTAACCATCTCCAATCTTGAACGTGTGTAATGCACGGTTACTCTCATTCCATATCCGCTAGATCACAATGTGCAGACATATTCGTTCAAGTTGACTGGCTGTTGCGAATTGCTCAGGCCGCATGCATGAGTGATCCCTCGATGACGGATGCTTCCTCGGCCGCATCCCACGGCTGGGTGCGGTTGCGATCGGCAGCTTCTTGGCAGGTGATACACGAGGGGCTCCACGGTACTGCGGCGAGCCGCTTCAAACTGATATGCTCTTCGCAGTCGAGGCAGGTCCCAAAAGTGCCAGCGTCAATCCGGCGCAGCGCGGATTGCACTTCATGCAACCGGTCGGATTGGCGTTCGAGATTATCAATTGCCATCTCGCGCTCGGTAGCGTGCTGCACCCGGTCCAGCTCATCCGGGCTCGTATCAATAGCAAGAGCGTCACGATTCCGAATCGCGTTTTCCAGTTCAGCCTGCCTGGCCACCAAGATGCCTTGGAATCTCTTAAGTTCGTCTTTCGTCATAGTTGTAGGCCGCGTGATTTTTCCGTCCTATGGTTGGATGGTTATCCGGCCATATTGGCCAGATTGAATCGCGGCCACTGAGCGCGGAGATGCACCGCTCGCGCTGGAATGGCCGTTCGACTCATGAATCCCTGAGAGCATCTCATTCGTAGCCGTTCACACCCTGCGGATGAGCCAGACAATAACCAGAACCACAATAATCGTTCCGAGCAATCCTAAGCCAAGCATTTCGTTTCTCCTTTTCACTCCTATAGCTGCAGGTTCGTAGCCGCGCTACTGTCAGCGCCGTGGTCGGCAGAGCAAATCGACTAAGGTCAACTATCTAGCGCTTCTGCCTCATCCATGGCGGCCGGTGCATCCGGGGATCGGCGTTGGAAAGGGCATCGCGCCTTTGACCGTGTGTAGTCAAGTGACCAAGTATGGTCGAAAGCAAGCAGCGAAAAACGGCGCGGTTCGCCCAGGCAGGATAGTTCCGCTGAGTTGTTAACGTTCGGTCTGAAGCAGTCGTTCCATGAAACGAGCGGCGAAGGCGGCCTTCGTTCCCAAGGTGTTTCTGGCCAAGGTCGGCAAAGGAAGGACTCTGACGGAATACAAGAAGAACCAGAGGATTTTCTCGCAAGGCGATCCTGCCGACGCCATCTTCTACATTCAGGCCGGCAAGGTCAAGCTCACGGTTGTCTCCAAGCAAGGCAAGGAAGCGGTGGTCGCCATTTGGGGGGCCAAAGACTTCTTCGGCGAAGGTTGCGTGGCCGGCCCGCCGCTGCGTATGCCAGCGCCGCCGCCATGTCAGACTGCTCAATTGTGCGGCTGGAAAAGCCGGGTGTGGTTCGTTTGCTCCACGACGAGCCCGCCTTTTCTGAGTTGTTCCTTCAAAACCTACTCTCCCGCAATATTCGAATCGAGGAGGACCTGGTGGATCAGCTATTCAACTCCAGCGAGAAGCGGCTGGCACGCGTGCTGCTTCTGATGGCCAACTTCGGCAAGGAAGGCAAAGCGGAGCCAGTCATTTCGAAGATCAGCCAGGAGACGTGAAGGAAGCCCTGTCGTCGTGCGTCAGTTCCAAATTCCCATCCATGATGGGCCCATGTAGGAGGACAAATGGGTTTGTTCAATCTTTTATTGGACCGGCCAAACGAGCCAGCTGCCAATTTACGCGCGCCATCGCAAGAACGCGCCAACACCGCCGGTGGATTCGAGCAATGTTGCGTCTTCAATAAACGTTACGGCCGCGCCGGTCTGCTTGGCTTTCGTCACCAACAGATCGGGAAGAGAGACTTGCCGTGGTTCTTCGCTCTCAGTTCCTCCGTTCGAATCGGGGATCTCCGGCGCGAGGATGGCTTCCACTTCCTCCAGCTGGGGATGGCTCGCCTCAAGCGCGCCGCTGATGAGCAGTTCGTCGACTTGCCCGTTGGCCAGTGCCTCGAGCGTCTCCTCGAACCCCACTACGGCCAATCCACGAGCGCGATATTGCTGCATCAGACGGTCCACTTTTTCCCCCGCGGTCTTGGCGTCCTGCTGCTGTAGCTTTTCTAGAGTGGCGGTCAGGACATCCTGATCGGAGGCATGAATATCCAGTTTCATTACCTCCACCATGGGGACCATTTCCTGAGGCAGTTGTTCTTGAAGGAGCGGAATCACAACCGAATCTCCGGCAAGAATGATGTGACTGACGTGGTCATCGCGGACGATCTGACCCAAGCGCTCAATCACCTCTTTGGCGTGTTCCTGATGGGCGTTCCCCACGCGCCGCTGGTAGCGGGCTTGCGACCATCCACCGACCTTGACTCGATGAACTTTCTTGCCTTTCACCGCCTCTGCGTCGATAACATGGCCCAGCCCGAAGACAAAGATACGCGCCGTGTTCGTATCCGTGAGCACCGCGGCGTACCGCGGGTATTGCTCATCGAGATGGGCCAGTTGAAACAAGTCAGGTTGGTTGTAGGCATACACGCGGTTATCGTTGACAGGGGTGGTTAACTGAATTGCCTCGAAAAATTCTTCCATGCCCCAACACGCAAATATCGCGACACCGTTGGCTGCGGGGTCGATTTTCTCGGTGACATAGGAAACGATTCGCTCCACATCCCGGTCGAAGCTGTGACGCTCCGGCGAATTCGGCTCCCAAGTCCGGGCCAGAGCTTTGAATTCCCGATGAAGATACGGCGCCACGTCGGGTGTACGTCCATGCTGATCAGGCTGAGTGTTCAGGTAGACGCTCAACACCGGTAACGTGGTGGGCTCGAAAGCCACCAGCCGCGCGAGAGGCTCTTCGATTGTGGTCGCAAGCTGCTCTGTAATTGTGGATGCCATGACAGAGCATGAGCACGCCGCGGGCCAGGAAGCTGCGAATCAAGTTCGCAGGGGGCGCGCACCGGCGGGTTCAGAATCCTATATCGCTGGCCCCGCCGGACGATTCAACGCGATTCGAGCTGCGCGCCAGGTCGACCCGCTTTGGTCAACCGACGTTGATTGAAAGATACACGCCGGGATGGACGGGATCGCACAGGACATACCCGCCATTCAGGAAGTCAACGTAAACGTTGTCAGTATAGAGCCACGCCACAGGCCACGGCTCCACCAGAGCGAACCAATAACCGCCGTATTGAAAACGTCGTGCCCCGCCGGCGAATTCGGAACGGTTCACGTGAAACGTGTGGCCGCTGCCAAAACTGGCACGGAAGCGAGCGTCAGGAATACTCCCATGGCCTGCCGCGGGCTGTGCCCGGCTAGCTTGTTGTTGTTGCGCCGCCGGCTTGGCTTGTTGCTGTTTCTGTGCGTGTTGCGGTTGCGCCGCCGGCTTGGCCTGC
>PMUN01000221.1 GCA_003166875.1 Bryobacterales bacterium
CCGCGAGCGTAAGCGACCGGTCTCAGTGAGGGGACTTTGATTTCGCCGCGAGGAACCCGACTGCGATGCCGTATTGTCCGGCGTAGTAGGTGGACCAAACCAGGAAATCACGATACAGAACCGGTGTCTTGAACTTATTCACGGCGAGCAGCGAGTCCGAAATAAGAAACAGGATCGCGCCCACCGCAACCCATGGATTCTCGAAGCGTGCCAGAATCGCCGAGATCACCATGGCGGTGATGGCGCACATGTAGATTGCCACTGGAACAATCAAGGCGCCGAGGCTCGGCAGAAGCCACACCGATACGGCGATGCTATAGAGCAGCACCAACCCTGCAAGTAAAAGACGTGGCGCGCCGAAAGGAACGGTCCGCCGGCGATTTCGAATGAACACGGAAATGTAAACCAGGTGCGCCACTAGAAACGAACCTAGGCCGAACACAAACAGCCGCACTGGATCCAGATCCAGCAGAACATCGCCCAGCGTGGAGAGGGCGAGAGCCGCGCCGAGCAGCGGACTTCCGGCTACAAAGGCCAGCACCGCGAGCGGTCCGACGGACAATCCCTTGACGATGACGCTGCCTGGGTACGGCTGCCAACGCGCTGTGACCAGGTAAATAAATCCGCACAGTATGGATAACCAGCGCAGCATTCTATTAGTCATGCGTGGCTCCCCGCAGCAGCTCAACGATTCGGGCACAATCGCGTTCGATCTCGGCTTTGCGCTCCTCAAGAACGATCGGCGTGTGGCGCCGCCCATCCGTCGCCTGACGCTGGGCGATTTCAAGCGGTGTGAATCCTTGGCGCGAGCGGCGCCGAAGGTCTACGCCCTCGAGCATGAGCCACTCCAGGATGCCGATTCGTCCCCAGATGCAGGCAGTGTGTGCGATGGATCCCCACGCCTCTTCACGGGTCAGGCAGGACCGGTCCGCCGCGGCAAAGGCCTGCAGGCGGTCGAGCTTTCCGAATGCGGCAGCTTCAAAAGGTGTAATAGCGGCGCCTTGCGAAAGAAGAAAATCCACCATAGCCTGCCGGCCCTTCTCGTTGGCCCAGGCTGCCGGCGTCATCCCGAACTCATCGTCGCGGGTATCGAGCGCGGCGCCGTGTTCCAGCAGCCAGCGCGCTGCCTCCAACTGGCCTTCGATCGCGGCTACATGCAACGCAGTGGCGCCCTCGTGCCGGATGTTCACCAGTTCGGGGTGAAGGCTAAGCGCGCCCACATCGCCGTCCTTATCGGCGCGCATAAATTCCTCGATCACCCCATCAGCGTAGCAGTAAGCCGGTCAAAGCCAACGGAACCAGAATCAGCACGGCCAGCGCGGCCCAGGACCAGCGATTCCCGAGGTTCAGCGTGTATCCGATGCCGAAACGCTTTTCAATGAGGATGGACGGGTCTGCGGGATTAAAGTAAAACACGCCCCACTTCCAGCAGGCGTCTGGCGTATGATCGCCCTGTGCAGTTCCGGTTGCAAGGGCTGCTCTGCTGCCGCCCTGTCCGAGACGAATCAGACTAAACACAAAGCCCAAGATCACGACCGCCAATGCCGATCCCCAAATGTTCATGATCATTGCGGACGGCTGGAACAGAGCGAACCAGGCCGGACAGGCGATAAAGAATTCGATCACGATCATTAACTGTACGATGCGCCGCCGAAAATGGCGCTCGCCGGCCGCACGCGCGCCCGTGGTGGAGACGCGCCGCGACAAATTAAGCACGCCCCAGGCCGACCCGGCCAGGAACAGGCACAACAACGCTAGGCTGGCCAAAAACCCAAATAGGGTGGACGGTGTGGTGGCTACCCACTGGTCGGGCCCTTCAAAACCCCAGTGCAGCGGAAAACGTGGCGGCAAGCGATCAAAATTGAGTTCCGCCCAGACGCCCAATGCGATCAGGGACGCCACCGGCAAGAGCGTCACAATCGGCCCTCCTGGTAGTCCCTCGCGTGGCGCCGCCAGATTCACTTCAAGAATTGAACTTGGGGCGGCGGCATAGGCGAGTGCGCGCCCATGCGAACTCACCAGGGCGCCAAGAAATCCGGCGACTACAATCAGCAGGGCCACCAGGGATAATCCAGTTGCCAGCTCAACGGCAATCGCGGCCAGCGTCGAACTCCAGACAATAATTCTGAATCGCCGCAGTATACGTTTCGCGTCGGCTGTTTGGCGAAATTGAAGCGGAACCGTAACGGCGAAGAACAAGTCCGGCCGGGTCAATCCGGGGATGATGGAAAACAGAGCGCTTATCAGCAGCAGAACGACTGTGAAAATAATCTTTGGCACGGGCATGGTTCAGGTCCTTTCCAGAGTGTCGGCGATCCGGCGCAACTCTCGCGCGATACGGCCGCGTGTGACACCGCGAGACTGCTGCTCAGCTACCAATTCTCTAAGGCGCTGTTGGAAGGCTGCTCCGCTAGGGGCATCGACGCGGTTCGGCACAGCACGCTCGACCACTCGCGCGCCAGTGCGCCGGCCAATCTCCAGCCATCCTTCTTCGGCCAGCGTCCGGTAGGCTTCCGCGACGGTATTGAAATGCACTCCAAGATCGAGCGCCAGACGCCGCACCGGAGGCATTGGATCGCCGGGGTTCAGCTCTCCATTGACCAGCAGAATTCGCAGACCGTCCACGATCTGGCGATACACCGGAATGGAGGATTTAAGATCGACTCGCAATGTCACTGTTGTACTCTGTACATATACAGTATACAACAGATTGCGGGTGTGCTTGGTGGGGCGGCCCCCCTGGACCGCAGCCGACGCCCACGTCGGCTTGCAGGATTTCGAACGATGCTGATTTCGTTACGGAGAGCGGGTCCTGGGGGAACCGCGCGGACCAGGGGGTCCGCCCTACGCCTGCGAACCTGCGGACTAACTAGGCGTGCTGGTATTTGCCTTCGCCCTGATTCACGTGGGTCCAACTGAGTTCGGCCAGATAGAGCTGGTTGCCGTCGGGATCCAGGAACCCCACGAACTTGCCGGCCTTGCTGTCGTTAACCTCTCCTTGGAACTCCAGGCCTTTGGCTCCGAGAGTTTTCATGGCGTCTTCGATGGGGCCATTCAGTTCGAGGCCAATCGCCATGGAGCCTTTTCGTCCGGCCGGCGTCTCCGCCGATGCCGGATGCAGCCCGATGGTCAGTCCCTTGCCCACTTCCACCGATGCCCAATGGTCGCCGAATCGATAGGCCAGCTTCAAACCTAACACCTCCGTGTAGAAGCGCACCGCGCGATCCATGTTCGAAACGTAGACAGTGACGTTGCCGCTCGAAAACATAATTCCCTCCTGATTTCTGCCTTCCCTAGCATGCGACAAACAGTGCGAGGATGGAAAGAGCCATTTTGCAATTGAAAGGTACCACTTTCGAGCTTGACCCGGATTCGCGCCAGCCGCTGTACCTCCAGCTTCGCGATGGCCTGCGCCGCCTTATTGCGAATCACAGTTTGCCGGCGGGCGCGAAACTGCCCTCCACTGGGGCGCTCGCGAAGAACCTGACCATTTCGCGCAACACGGTGGTGAACGCCTACGAAACGCTTGCCGCTGAAGGACTAGTGACGGGCGCCATCGGCTCAGGCACGCGCGTGGCCGCAAGCATCCGACGGCGCCGCGAGCTGGACCTCGGGAGCGTCCTGCGGGATTCGCACTTCCCCAACGATGCAGTTCCGCTGTGTGACCCGGACGGGAATCCCCTCCTGATTCTCACTGGAACAAAATAAATAGCAATGGTATTTGAGCACAGTACGGTCTAGTGCCCAAACTAAGGTTTTACATTAGTACCCAATAAGCCGTATTCACGATCGTTTTAGGCGAGGCCACGCGTATAATAGATGTGAGAATCGCGAAGCGGCACGCGGCTATGGTGCGCTTCCGGAGGATGAATATGAAACGCTGGCTGCTCTGCCTTGTCGTTCCTGCGGCTCTTTTGCACGCAGACGCGCTATTGGTTCCAAACCTGACGGTGCTCGGGACCAACTCCGCCGACGGTGTGGGGTTCGATAATGGAGGCCCGACGTTTACCGTTGGCCAGAATCTTCTCGGTTCCGACACGCTGTCATTGACCGTAAGCGGCACCGTCGACCTGGCGTCCGGCGAATTCACTGCCAATGCCGCGGGCATCATCGTCGGTCCGGCAATAACCAACACAGGCAACAATCCTGGTCAGACCGCTGCCAACTCCGACAATCCCTCGCTCAATTATGCGGCCCTCCTGATTGGCAACAGCGCGCTGGGATTCTTCCAAGTATTTCCTTCATCAGCTGAATTCGGCCTCGGTAATCCCACGCCGCCCACCACACTGACGATCACGGACGAGACCCTGGCGGACATCGGTTTTACCAGCGGCCTGACCACGGGCACGGTTCTCGAGTTGCGAGTCTCGGACATTAACGCCTACGATAACAGTGGGGCTTTCTACGTTTCACAGGTGCCCGAACCGGGGAACATCGTTGTGCTCGGCTTATGCATGTGCCTGATTGCCGTTGTCCAGCGAAGGTTCCGCAAATCCGTAGTCTGAAAGCGGGCCCAGCACACCTGAGCTCGCGCAGCACACCACCTTGCTCCGCGGTGTAACAACGCTGTATCCTTTGGGCAAACATGGGACCGTTACCGAGCGGTAGCGCCGAGAAGGCCCCCGCCAGCTCGCGGGATGAGATCCTGGAGAAGCTGCGTGAAAGAATTGTGGGCTTCGCGGCATCCAGATTACAGAGGGATGCTGCCGAGGACCTTGCCCAGGAAGTCCTGATTTTGCTCCACCAGAAGTATGGGCACCTCGAACGGCTGGAGGATCTCCTGCCGCTTTCGCTACAAATCGTAAGATTCAAGATGATGGCTTTCCGGCGAAAAACGCAGAGGCGCGGAGAGTATACGCAAATACCCGTGGACGAAATTCAGATTCCGGACGGAGCCGCGGATCCGCTGGCGGTGGCCGAGCAGCGTGAGATGAGGGAGCGGCTGATCGCGGCTGTGTCGAAGATGGGCGAACGCTGCCGGAAATTGTTCGCGCTGAAATTGGAAGGCAAAAGCTATACGGAAATCCAGGCCATCCTGGGCGTGGGTTCCATCAACACCGTCTACACCTGGGATTTTCGCTGCCGGAAGCACCTGATGGAGTTGATGGGGGGCAGTTGGGAGGCGAGCAAATGACCAACGACGAGATTCGTAAACTGCTCGGCGGTTATGCCACCAACTCCCTTACGGAAACGGAGCGCCAGGCGCTTTTTGAAGCAGCACTCGAAGATCAGGGACTGTTTGACGCGCTGCATCAGGAGCAGGCCCTGAAGGATCTGCTGGCGGACCCGGTGTCACGCGCTCAGATTCGACAGGCCTTGGAAAAGCCGCGCGCGGCGTGGTGGTCGCGCTGGTGGACATGGACGGTCGCAGCCAGCGCCGTTGCAGCTGCGGTTCTTGTGGTCGCGGTCATTCGATCGCGCGCACCCGAGCCGAGACAACAGTACGCGTCCGTGCAACCGGCCAAGCCCGTTGCCGAACCGCCGGCCGAAAAGCTGCCGGAAACCGATGCGAAGGCGATCCCGCCACCGGCCAGCCCGCGAATGGTCCGTGAGGCGCGCGCTTCTGCGGAAAAGCAAATCGTGCGTGCGCGACCGTCCAGCTCTCAGGACGAGCGCAAGGACGAACTTCAATCGACAACTCTGCCTGCTCCGGCAGTGGCTCCCACAGCGCCGCCGGCACCCCCTCCAGCCGCGCTTACAGCCTCGCAACAACAGGTGCAGGTGAGTGGCGTTCCCAGCCAGGGCCGCGCAAGCGACACCCAGGCTCAAAGCCAGCAGGTTGCAGGACAGACGGTGACTCCATTTCGCGATCAGGAACAAAGCCAGGCAGCTGCGGCGCAATTGAACGGGGCGGTGGGCGGCTTGATATCCAAGTCCGATCTCCCGCTCGTGCAATACACGCTGCTCAAGCGGGATCGGGACGGAACATATCAGCCGCTTTCGCCAGGCGCAGGGCTAAATGCCGGCGACGCGGTCCGCCTTATCGTGACGCCGACCACTTCCGGTTATCTTTCGCTCTCGCGCCAGGACGCATCGGGCGAGTGGAAGCGCGTCTTTCCGGAAAAAGGTCCGGGACTTGCAGTCGCCACGAACACCAATTACACCATTCCAACGTCACCCATCGGAGTCACCAACACCGAGCAGAGGCTCCGGCTTACGCTGGCGCCAGCATTCAACTTCGATAGTGGCTTCGCCAGCCAGGCGAAGGCAAAGGTAGCACCGCTTAAGAAGGAATCGCCCGCGAATATGCCTTTTGTCATAGATATAATCATCGGGCCGAAGCAAGTTCCATAGGCCGAGTGCGTAATAGCACGCACGCAATAGGGTCGCTTAATCCTATTGTTTAGTACGCCAGTACTATTTGGCTACCTAAATTCATCCTTTCAAAACGTGGCATCGCAACTGCAAGGGAATAGATCTGTGAGCGTTCATGGGAGTACATCGAGGGATCGAATATGTTTTTCTTTCGGATCTTGAATGCCAACCCGAATGACGGCGTGGCCGTCATGCTATGCCTGATCACCATTTGGTGGTGCGTGCGCTACGTTCCCAGAGGTCCCGGTCCGACGCGGTTTGTGCTGGCGGTTCTAGGAGTATTAGCTGCCTGCTTTGGAACGCAAATGCGGGATGCTATGATCTCGGCCACGTTCCTCGTAGCCGCGATCCTGCTTGAGATCATGGAAACGGTGACTGTCTACGGAACCGCTTCCAACTTTTCCAACAGATTCACGATCCGCCCGGCTACTTCTGTCTTGCCACCGAAACGCAGCTCGTTGTAGGCAGCCGTGAGATCCACCACCAGTGTGGAGACGGCCGGTTCCTGCAAAACGCGCGCGAACTCGAAAGGGGTCACCCACGGTGGTTTTTCGATGCCGCGCTTTCGCAGCACTTTCAGCATGCGATGGTAAAGCATGGTCGCGTCGGATGCCTCGGCTTCTCCGCGTTGCACTTTCAGAACTTGTTGCCGCGACTTCCACCAACGCCACCAATCCCGCCCGAAGAGCTGCAGAAGGATTGCTGCGATGGCAATGCCGAAGAGAGCGGCTGCGTACCGCAGCACGAAATTCGACGTTCGATGATACGCCCGATTCAGAGCAGGCCCCACACCATCGAACCAATTCATCCCCACGTGACGGCTGGATTCGCCCACTCGCGAGGCCAATTGCAACTGGCGATCGAGGTTGTAATTCAGCACCCAGTCCTGCCAGAAGACTTCGGCAGCATCGGCATAAAACCCGAGCCGCGTCCAGACCGAAAGGCGCAATGCGTTGGGATCCGCCGGCGTTGGGTCGAAAGTGGTCCATCCGCGATGCGGGAGCCACGCCTCCACCCAACTATGGGCGTCCGAACTCCGAATTAATTGAGTACCGCTGATGGGATTGTAAATTCCGCTTTGAAAACCCGTGACCACGCGGGATGGAATCCCGAGCGCGCGCAGCATTACGGCCATGGAGGACGCAAAGTATTCGCAGTGCCCCTTCTTGCGTTGAAACAGGAAGTAAGCCAATGGATCGGCAGGTTCAAATTGCGGAAGTTCGAGCGTGTAGCCGTAGTGCGTCCTGAGATATTTTTCCACCAGCCGGGCCTGGACGGCGGGTGAAGAGTCGCCCCGGACGATCTCACGCGCCAGCTCACTGACGCGGGGATCGATGCGGGGGAGCTGCAAATATACGGCCCGCCATTCGCGTGTCAACGGATCCACGAATGCGTCGGCGGCGTCAAGGTCCGGCGAAGGTAGTTCCAGCCGGCTGTAAACTTGATACCAAATGTCGTGAGAATCGCTCAAGCGCACGCGGAAATTGTCCAGGGAATTGCGGAACACCGGCGAGTCGATTCTCAAATACTGCGGAGTGCCGGCAAAGAACAGCGCATCGCCGCTCAGTTCGCCCAGGTGGACCGCATAGGAAATGTGACGGATGTCAGGCCGGCGTGGCGGGTCAGGTTCCAGCACCAAAAGCCCGGCCTGATCGGGCCGCAGCATCTGGGGCGAAGTGGGAGGAACGAACCAAGTGCGGCCGTCAAACTCCGAGAGCGCCGCGCCTCGCCACTTCAACGGCAGGGTCCGATCCTCCGGATGGTCCATCTTGATGTGCATCACGGGCGTGTTGTCGCGCTTGAGTTCGCCGATCTCTCCCAATGTCACGCGAGTGGAGAATCCGGTCAGCCGGTCGCGCCGTGAGACCAGATGTTGGAAGGCGGCGCGCGCGGTTCTAGGCAGGAAGAAAAATAATCCGGCTGTAATTGCGAGGATGGCCACCGAAACAAGCAGAGCCGAAGCAGTGAGGCGGAGAGAGAGCCCGCGGCTGGAAAATCTGGCTACCGTGCCACGCTTTCGCGCCGACTGCCGGATCTCGCCGCTCGAGAACGTGGCCACACCCAAAACCAGAAAGAGCAAAAGAAATCCGAAGAAGTTGACCCGTGAAGATAAGATGCAGGCGGCCAGCAATTCCAGAAAAGCAATCACCTTCAGGAATAGGTAGTCGCGATTGGTTTGCGCGGTCAGAATTTTCACTACAGCAACGAAGAAGACAAGATGGACGGCGGAGGGCAGGAAGGATTCCGAGATGAAGAAATAATCCACTGGGTAAAAGCCGACATAAGCGAGAGTGGCGACGGTGACCACGCCGGCGGGCAGTTCCAGGCGCAGCAGCCCTGCGGTAATCAGCGCTCTCAGGAAAAGCGCCGCAGCGGTGATCACCGTGGTGGGTGTGTCCAGATAGCCGGAGCCCACCACTGCCAGAAAGCCGCTGGCCAGCAAACCCAACAAGGCAAATTCGAAGAATCTGTCCGCCGGCGATAGTCGTGCGGCGGAATCGGGGTGCATAATCTTATTCTAAGCCCTCGTCCGATTGCTATTATGAAGACACTGGAGGAGTATTGAGCTCGGTTACCACTTTGCCCGAGGTGCACGTTGTGGATGCGGATAAGCGCCGGCGGGCGGTGCTGATCGTCATCGGGTGCACGCTGATCATCGGAGCGGCGCAATACCTAATCAAGCTGGGCGCCAATCAGTTGGCCGCTCAACAGCATTCCGTCCATGGCGGCTCGGTAAGCCTCGAAGCGGCGGTGATGGGTATTTTCACTAACCCAGCAATTTTCAGCGGCTACTGTTTATACGCGGTCTTCACCGTCCTTTTCGTCTTTGCGCTAAGGCACGGCGAGCTCTCAATACTGTATCCGCTCATATCGCTTGGCTACGTTTGGGTCGTGATTATTGGAGCGGTTGCATTTCACGAGGCGATGAATCCGCTCAAGCTCGCCGGCATTGCGATCATAATGGCGGGCGTGACGGTGCTCGGCCGCGGGAGCGCGAAGTGACTACGCCACCCTCTTCCATAGTTCTGGTATTGGTAGGAGCCGTGATCGGATCGTTTGGCGCGATATTCCTCAAATGGGGCGCCCATGCGCTGAGCCGGAGCTGGACCAGTATTGTTTACAACTGGAAACTGGCGGTTGGCGTGGTGACCTATTTGTTGTCCTCGGTCTTGTTCGTAAAAGGTATGTCCAACGGCGAACTGTCGGTTCTTTTTCCTATGGTCTCGGTCGGATACATCTGCACGCTGCTGTGGTCGCACTTGTTCTTTCATGAGCGGGTAACCAAAGCGAAATTGGCCGGCGTTGGATTAATTCTGGTGGGAATCGTATTTCTCGGCTTGGGAAACGCCACGCATTGACCGCAACTTCAAGAAGCACCGCGGCGTCGAAGCTCTAAGGATTTCGGTCCGCATTAGAGCGCCTCATGAAAAAGCTTTTAACTTCGCTGACCTTCCTGATTTTGCCAGTGTCCGCGCAGTATACGGGTCTAGTCGCCACGCGGAATGGTAACCAGGTCTATTTTTCCTCATCGCTGCGATTGCGAGGCACCGCTGAGGTGGATTCTCCGAAGATCTTCCGCTATTCGACAGGTTTCGAGTTGATTCAGCAGCCGACTGCTGCTTCCGGACAAGCCCTGCTGGAACCCCAAGTCAGCGCGGACGGTACGGTCGCCGGCTATACAACCAGCTTACCCGGCTCATGTATCGACTGGTTTTGTTTTGTCCCGACTCCGGAATTCGGAGTGATCACTGGCGTCCAGATCCCGCACAACGCGTTGCCTGGTCTCACTGGCAGATTGCGTCTGGCGCGCGATGGCAAGTCTGCGACGATCTGCTGTTCGGATCTAGCTCCGCCAGCAGAGCCACAGCTTATCGATCTGAGAACGGGCGAGGTATGGGATCTCAAAGGATTCGACGCGATCGGCGACGGCCTGGAGACGCTGGGCGACGAATCGAGCGGCAGTCCGATCATTCTGCTGGTGGATCAAACATCCAGCCCGTTGCTCTATCACAAAGGAAGAACCACGCCTCTACATTTCTCACACCCGGCTATATTGGCCCGCATGAGTTCCGATGGCACCGTCATCGTGTATGAGGCGGCGGATCCGGGCGGCAAATATGAACTGATCGTTCACCACGTTGGAACGGGAGCGGAACAGATTTTGCAAGTGGGCCCGCCAGTTCCGGCCAGCCCTCCCAATAACACTCCTTCTTATTTCCAACCCTGGCTGAGCGACGATGGATCGTCAGTGCTATTCTTCGCCGTGGACGCGAAGGGGCACCAGCAGGTTTTTTACGAGGCGACCAACGGATCGGGAGAACGCGCGCTGACTACCTCCGCCGGCGTTCCCGAGGGTGTGAATGCCGCGACCTTGTCGGGCGACGGGACCATCGCCTACGCCGCCACGCCGGATGGAAGAATTCTCCGCATCTCAGTTCCGAGCGGCAACACGGACGAACTGGCTGGACGCACGCCGCAGGTGAATGGGCTGCAAAATCCTGCAGTCGGATCCGTGAACTGGATTACCGGGCTCGCACTCTCCGGGGGCGACACTCCTCCGCAAGTTCTGGTTGGAGACCTGCAGGCCCCGGTTATCTCCGCTGCGCCTACGCTAGTGAAATTTCAGATTCCATGGGAAGTCCGGACCGGACAGCAGGCGGAGATCCGGCTTCAGTACGGTCCACCGCCTCCGTTTGAATCAGTCCTGACTTTCACTGCCGCCACGATTAGTGGGAATTTCTTGAGCCCGCTTGGGAATCCTTTTTCTGGGCCACTTCTCGCTTCGCATCACGATTTCCAGTCGCTGGTCACTCCGTCCGACCCGGCGCTCCCTGGCGAAATCATCCACTTTTACTTGACTGGCCTCGGGCCGGTGACGCCATCTGTCGCCACCGGAGAAAGGACGCCGGCATCCGCGCCGCTGCATCGAGTGGTGTATCCGCCCGTCTTCTGCACTGTGTCGAACATCGGCCCGTCCTGCGCGACATTCCTGAATACACCTCTACCTTTTGTGGGACTGGCGCCGGGTTACGTCGGTCTCTACCAGATGGACCTTCAAATTCCTCAAGGTCTGCTGAACGCCGATTCCCCGCTGAGCTGCGGCATCCGCGATATCGAGCAAGGCGGCTATGCGGTAGTGGTGGTGGACTTGTACGTCCGCGTGCCATAGCGGGTGGTAGGGTGGATCGCGCGGGTCCCCTGGACCCAATGCCTCAAGCATTTACAAATACCAGCAGCAGGCCGACGCGGGCGTCGGCCGCGGACCAGGGGGGCCGCCCCACTTGGCATCTAGAACAGGTGATCTCACTGAACCGTTACACTCTGTTCTTCGGTTGCACGAGCGATGGATCGCTTCTGTTTACGGCTGTTCTTGTGCGCGTACATTCGCCGGTCCGCCTCCGCCAGAAGTTCTTCGCCGTTGACGCCATCATCGGGCCACGACGCCACGCCAACACTCGCCGAAATAAAACTCTCGCCGCAAACCATCCGGCCCACTTCGGAAGCCAGGGCAGACAAGGCCAAGACTTTGTCGCCCGCGCCGTCGGCTGTCATATCCGGTAGCACCAGAACAAATTCATCGCCTCCAAAGCGTGCCTTCACATCGTATTCCCGGATGAGGTTCGCCAATCCCTTTGCAAATTCCTGCAACACTCTGTTTCCGGCGTTGTGGCCGAAACGGTCATTCACCTGTTTGAAACCATCCAGGTCGCACACCATCACCGTGAGCGGCGAGCGGTGCCGTTCCGAGCGTGAGACCTCACTATTCAGGCACTCAAACAAAGCTCGCGTATTGATCAGGCCGGTTAGATAATCGGTTGTAGCAGATGCCTCCAGCGCGCGATATTTCAGCGCATTCTCGAACGAGAGGCCGATCTTGGCGCTGAGTCCGGAGAGAATACGAAGGTGATCCGGAGCGAACGCATCCGCGTCAGCGCGATACAGCGTGAGCACGGCCACCGTGCTTTCCTGACCGGCCAGGGGCACCGACAGCGCGGATCGCAACAGGCTGAATTTCTTAGGATCGTTGAGGTAGCCGGGCTCGACGGAGGGATTTCCATTGAGAATCGGCTTATTGTGCTTGGCCACCCAGCCCGACAGCCCTTCTCCAACGGGAATCTGGAGTGAGGAAAACAACATGCGATCCCGGCCGTCCACATAAACCGGCCGCAGCACTTCCTGATGGCATTCGTATACTGCGATGGAATCACAGGGGATCAATTGGGTGAGCCGCGAGTTCAAGACCGAAAGCATTTCCTCGATACCGAGTGAATTTCCCAACTCTGATATCAGCTCCAGCGTGGATTGGGCTTCCCTTCCGGCGGCCGCGATCTGCGAACGGAAATCGTTTTGTGCGTCGGGGGCCGCGCCTTCAAATCCGGCGGCTGGCGCTAAGCCGCGCTCGATGCGCGCCTCGACCGAGAGTTTTGCCACAGGCTTGCCAAGCTGAACGGCTTCCGCCTCGAGTTGGCGATAACGCCGGGAGAGAATCTCGACCACCCGTGGATCGTAGCCCTTGCCCGACTCGCCAAGCACCACCGCCATGGCCTCGTCCAGGGGCATGGCGCGCCGGTACTGACGGTCGGAAGCCAGCGCGTCCAGGCAATCCACCGCGGATAGGATCCGGGCGCCCAGCGGGATCTCCTCCCTCTTCAAGCCGATTGGATAGCCGCTTCCGTCCCATCTTTCGTGGTGCGCCTTCACGATGGGCGCCACGGGATACGGAAAATCGACCTGCTCCAGAATTTCGGAGCCCACCAAAGGATGGATTTTCATTTTCTCGAATTCCTGAGGCGTCAACTTGCCCGGCTTCGTGAGAATATGCTCCGGTACTGCCAGCTTTCCGATATCATGCAGCAACGAGGCCGCCCGCAAGGCATTCAGTTCGGCTTCGTCCAGACCCATTTCTTTGCCGATCTCAATGGCATAGTGCTGCACGCGGCGGAGATGCTCGTGGGTGGTTTGGTCCTTGGCTTCAATCGCCAGCGCGAGCGTCTCGATGGTGCGGATGTGAAGAGCGTTCATCTGCTCGACGTGAATCTTCTCCTGCTCAACGCGTTCTTTCTCGGTCTCCAACCGGCCGATGTAAAGCCGGTACGAGCGATAAACCGCCCAGGCCACCGGCATGGCCAGCAGGGAAAACTCCCAGCCCAGATTCTGATTCACCCAGTGAATGATGCAAACCAGCGTGGCGCCCAGCAGGTAGTAGGGAAGGGCCCAAATATAGCATTCCTGCCACACCTTGGAAAGGCTCTGTTTTTCCGTCATCGAAATTGCGCCGGCGATCGGGATTGTGTTGGTAAAAAAGTATGCTACGGTGGCTAGCAAAAGCTGGAGCGGAAGGCTGCCCCCCAGAGCCCCGGCGATGGAGGAGTGATAGGCCGCCTCCGCGCATCGAATCGCGATCGCAATCACAGCCAGATTAAACAGCACTTGATAAAGCGGGGGGCGCTTCTTAGCGTGCCAGTAAATTTGAACCAGAGCGGAACCGGTGCCGAGCACCATGGTCTGCAGGGGGCCAAGCTCCACAACGCCCGAAAGGATGAACAGGAAGCTGACGGACAACGTCCCGGTTACTCCAGGAAGTGTCACTTTCAAGCCTGAGGAGAGTATCGTAAGCAGCAGATAGCAGAGGAAACGCGTGGAGAGCCCCTGACCCGCGTCTACCAGAAGTTCCAGCGCAGCCAGGAAGCCGCCTGCGGTAACCAGACCAATGAAGGCATTGGCAAGACTAAGTCTTCGCGGCGGCTTCACCCGGTCTCCTCCATGGCGTTCTATGGTTCTCCGTTGATGGAAATGGAGGCCGCACCCGCACCGGCAGTGCTGGTGCCCCAGATGGCGTTCGTGCCCCAGATCGCGTTGAAACCCTGAGTCGTGCTGGTGCCCCAGATGGCGTTCGTGCCCCAGATCGCGGAGCTCCCGTTGGTGAATACGTTGGTGCCCCAAATCGCGGAAGTCCCCCAGATCGCCGAGGTTCCCCAGATGGCCGAGGTTCCCCAAATCGCGGAGGTCCCCGCATCGAGCGTGACGACACCGGTTGTCGAGTTAAAGGACACCCCCGGCGAGACCGCCGATCCGGTCCCCGTGTCGGTATCGTTGAGGGCTGCCCAGACGTTCAAATATCCGGCGCCGATAGTGAAGATGTCGTACTGGCTGGTGTAAGAGATTCCGGTCACCGGATCCACCGCCGTGCTCGACACCGGAAAATTCTTGCTGGCCGTCTGCATCATCCGGGCCTTCACCAGGTCGGGAGTTAAAGAGCTGTTTGCTGCAAGCATCAAGGCGGCCGCGCCGCTGACCACCGGGGTGGCCATGCTGGTGCCGCTCAGCCGGAAGTAAACCAGCGAAGTCCCTAAGCCTACCGCGGACAAGATTTTATTCACTGCGTTGGGCTGGTAGTAAGACGCCTGAATTTGATTCGCCGGGTAGGCGGTGGATAGATAGCTGGCGATGGTCATGTCGGAAACCACGCGGTTCCCGGGGGCCACCAGGTCGGGTTTCACCACGTGATCGAAAAGCGTCGGACCCTTCGAGCTATAACTGGCGATCCGGTCATCACCGGTTGGATAGGTCTCTTCGGTCTTCATGGCGCCGACGGTGATCACGTAAGGATCGTTGCCAGGCGCGCTAATGGTCCCGTAGCCCTGGTTGCCGAAAGAGTTGTTGCGGCCATCATTGCCCGCTGCCACAACCACTACGATGCCCGCTTTCCAGGCAGCTTCTACAGCTTGACAGAGCGGGTCCAGCGTGAAGCTCTCATACACGGCCCGGCCTAACGACAGGTTCAAGACACGGATGTTATATGTGCTTTTCAATTGGATAGCCCGGTTGATTCCCGCGATGACGGCGCTATCGGTACCCTGCCCCTGGCTATTGAGTACTTTCAGATTGATGATCTTGGCTGCTGGAGCTAAACCCCGGATCGTGTGGCTGTACTGGGCGCCGGTGGAACTGGCGCCGTCGCCGGCCGCGATTCCGGCTACGTGCGTGCCGTGACCATATTCATCGTTCGTCTGCGAGTCTCCGGATACGAAGCTCTGGCTGTAAACGATTCGGGACGTAGGAAATAGACTGTTCGAGGTGTTGAGATCGGCATGTTGATTGACCCCGCTATCTACAATGGCGATGCCGATTCCCGCTCCCGTATAACCGCTCTGATATGCGACGTTGCCGCCGACGGCCGTGGAGCTGTAATCCAAGGACCCATGCACCGGGCGGTCGGCTGAAATGTAGTTCACGGCCGGGTCCGACTCCAGTTCGCGGAGTGCTTCCGCTGGAATTGTGGCCGCCACAACCCTTACTTCATCCATCTGCAGATCCGCCGTGCCTCCTGCCGAAAGGATCTTCTGGATGTGAATGTCGTTGGGCTTCTCGCTATAGGCGATGATGACATGCACATCCCCGGTAACGCCCTCCAGATCAGCCGAATGCTTCCTGTCGGCGCCAAATACCGGCAGCGAGCAGCAAATCACCGCTACTACGAGCATCGCTCGGCGAATTCCATCGTTGTGCATGGTGGATCGGACTGTAGTTTTCATATCGGATGACTCTAACCCTTTCATTAGTTTGTCTTTTCCCATATCTCGACCTATTTCTCTCCCTCAAGGGTTATGGCGCTGGATTCGGTGGCGTCTGTTCCCGTGCCCCAGATCACATTAGTACCCCAGATTACACTACAGGCACTGGTGGTGCCCGTTCCCCAAATTACGTTGGTGCCCCAGATCACATTCGCGCCCGAGAGCACGCTGGTTCCCCAGATTACGTTCGTTCCCCAAATCACGTTGGTTCCCCAGATCACGTTCAATCCCTTCACCAGGGTCACGGCGCCGGTGGACGATTTGAACTTAGCTGTGGGAGACAGCGCCGTTTCCCCAACTGGAGCCACATCGGTGCTGGCAAGCGCTGCCGCGGCATTCAGATATCCTGCGCCGACCGTGAAAACGTCGTAGTAGGTCGTATAAGTAACGTCTGTGACCGCATCGGTGGCGGTGGTCATCATCTGAGCCTGGGACGTGCACGTTTGACCCACCGGACAAGTGGCGGCCGGGAAGTTCTTGTCGGCCGTCTCCATCAGGCGAGCCTTCACCTGATCCGGAGTCAGGTTGGGATTCTGCTGCAGCAGCAAAGCTGCGGTTCCGCTGACTGTGGGCGTCGCCATACTAGTGCCGCTGAGTTGGAAGTAATAGCTTTTGAAGCCCGAAAGCAGGCTAAGCAGGGACGGCGAGACGATGTTCTGAGGATATTCCAGAGCCAGTGTGCTTCCGCTGGCCAGGACCGAGAACATCCGGTTACCGGGCGCCACCAGGTCCGGCTTTACCACGTGATCGAACAGCGTAGGGCCCTTGGAACTATAGGTGGTCATCTTGTCGTCTGAGCGCGCGAGCGTACCTTCGGTATTCATTGCACCCACTGTAATTACGTAAGGATCGTTCCCGGGCGCCGTGATGGTGCCGTAGCCGGCTGTGCCGGCGGAGTTGTCGCGCCCATCGTTCCCCGCCGCAACCACCACCACGATACCTGCTTGCCAGGCCGATTCCACTGCCTGGCAGAGCGGATCGGTGGTATAGGAAGACGACACCGGCCGGCCGAGCGACAGATTGATGACCCCGATATTGAACTGCGATTGCAGCGCGATGGCCCGTTGAATGGCGGCAATCACGGCGCTATCGGTGCCGTTGCCGTTCTGGTCAAGCACGCGAAGATTGAGCAGATTGACGTTAGGCGCCAGACCACGGATTACGTAGCTGGAAGCGAAGGTTCGCGAGTTGTACCCGTCACCCGCCACCAGACCCGCGACATGCGTGCCGTGGCCGTAGGCGTCGTTAGTGGTGGAATCTCCCAACACGAAGCTCTGGTTGTAGACCACGCGGCTGGTGCCCTGGGCTGTGTTGAAGTCGTTGCTCGATCGGATTCCTGAGTCAATCACTGCTACGCCGATTCCAGTTCCGTCATAGGCGGCTTTCGCGGAAGGGGAGCTCAGGCCCAAAAGGCTCATCCAACCGTAGTCGGGTGTGTTGACCGCTAACGACGAGACCGTTGAGACTGGCGTACCGCTGACATCCATGGCCGCTACTTTGTGATCCGGGCTGATAAGCACAACCTCGGGATCGTTGGCCAATCCGGCGAGCGCTTTGGCGGGGACAGAGAATACAGCTCCATGCACCAGGCCGAGCGTTCCAAGATGGCGCCCACCCGTACGCACAACGGCGTCAATGTGGCGCTGCTCCGGCGTGTGCTTGTACTGGATGATTACGTTCACAGCCGCTTCCGGATCCAGGCCTTCGAGTTCCGTGGAGAGCTTCGGGAAATGTTGACCATAGGCCAAGCTGGCGGCTGCGACTACGATGATTGCAAGGCGAAATCGTTTTCTGGTTTGATCGATGCAAGTCATGCCGCTTTATTTGCACGCGCGTGCCCTTCGCAACGCATTGATAATAAAAGATAAATCGCTGCGCTGAACAAGACAGTTTGTCGCAGTACTGCCTGTGACGACGATCTATTCCGCTGGTACCAGAATCACCTTAGTATCAGGGAACTATCGGTATGATGCGACCGGACTTGAAATCCAGTGAATCAGAAGTACCTGGAGGATTGAACCGAGCGTACCAATTCCGGCTCTAAATGGAGCTCTGCGTCACGAATGTAACCGAAAGCGACAACTTGTCCCAGTTCGCCGACGTGGGCGTCGGCTGCGGACCAGGGGGTCCGCCACGTTGCATTGACGTTATTTCCGCGCCAGCACCGGCTGTGCAGCGGCTGGCGGGCCGCCGGGGGGGACCTCGGGCGGAGGAACTTTTTTCGGACGCGCGTCCAGCTTGGTCAGGATCAAATCTTCTTTCGCCTTTTGGAACTTCGGCGTGCCGGGCTTAGCGCCTGTAGCCAGTACATCGCGCTCGCTGACTTCCTGAGCGCTGGGCAGATACTTCTGCAAATAATTCCGGATGCGGTCGTGCACGATGCGCTCGGAAGAATGCGCCAGCAGGAACAGGATCTGCTCGCCTGGGGCCTTGGAGAGCAACACATAAATGTGCGACGGCTTCTGAAGCTTGGCCGATTTCAGATCCTTCTCCAGCTTCTTGGAGTTGGCTTCCAGCTTTTGCCACTGCTCCACCTCGCGTTTGGTAAGGCCGATTCCTTTCGCAAACTCGGCCCGCTCCTTGACCGATAATTTTTCGCCCAGGAAATAGAGGAACAGCCCTATGTTGTCCAGGTGCATGTCGACGCCGAAGGGAACCATCTGTTTGGCCTTCTGCAGTTTCTGCAGACCTGCCATATTCAGCTTGCCGCCCTCCAAGGCGTTGGAATAAAGATGCAGCAGTTTTTCTTCTTCGAGCAGACGCACTACGTCGGCGCAGTTCGGCTCGTTGGCGGTATGCCGCAGTTCGTCGAGTAAAGCGGCTTGCTGAATGCGCGTCTCCAGTTGCGCCTCGCGGGCATTATCGTACTGCATCTTAGTCCGCTCATCGATATTGAAACCGAGGCGCACTTTGAAGCGCAGCACTCGCAGCAGACGCGCCGGATCGTCGTAGAGCGTGTAGTTGCTTACCGCGCGCAGCTCTTTGCGCTCCAGGTCACCGACTCCATTGTTGGGGTCGAGCAGCAATCCGCGTGAAGCTGGATTCAGCGAAAGCGCAATGGAGTTGATGGTGAAGTCGCGTCCGCGCAAGTCCTCATGCAACGTGGCCGGCTTGACTACCGGTTTTTCGCCCGGCTTGGGATACTTTTCCTGGCGCGCCATCCCGATGGTGGCATGCACGCCACCTGGGAAAGACATATGAACCAGCTTGCGGTTTTCATCGATCGCTAATATTTTTCCGCCCGCCTTCTTAGTGACGGCTTGCGCCAGCTTGATGGCATTTCCCTCTACCGTGAAATCGATCTCAACGATAGGAAAGCCGCCTAACATATCGCGCATCGCTCCACCGGTCAGAAAAATATTGGTGTTGGCTTGAGCAGCGGCGGTCTGAAATTCGCTCACCACCCGGCTCTGGTCGGAGCTCAAGTGGCTTTCGAGCATAAACATGTAATCGCTCATCGATTCGCTCTCTTTTGAACTGGCGCGGGGTTCTCCCGATCCACGCTCCAAATTTTTTGGTTCGTCCGATTCCGCATCAGGCCCGGGGATGATGGTCGTCCACGGTTTTCCTCAACCGGGACCGCATGACATGGGTATAAATCTGCGTGGTCGAGATGTCGGTGTGCCCCAACATGGTTTGCACGCTCCGCAGGTCCGCCCCGCCTTCCAATAAATGAGTCGCGAACGTGTGCCGCAGCACGTGCGGCGTGAGGTTATGAAAAATCCCGGCTTTCTTTCCATACCCCACCAGCAGCTTCCAGAAAGCCTGCCGGGTCATCGCGGCGCCACGATTCGTGACGAATAAATAGGGGCTGGCGCGGCCCTTCAGCAAGCGGGGCCGTCCGCTGTCAAAATAGACCTCGACGGCTCGAAGCGCAGCTTTGCCCACTGGAACGATACGATGCTTGTTCCCCTTGCCGATCACACGGACAAACCCGAGGTCGCGCTCGAGGTCGGACACGCGGACCCGGCACAGCTCCGAAACCCGAAGTCCGGTGGCATACAGGAATTCCAGCATCGCGCCATCGCGCAATCCTTGCGGATGGTTTCGATCCGGCGAAGCCATCAAGTCACTCAACTGCTGTTTATTAAGATACTTAGGAAGACTGTGCCAGTGTTTTGGCGAGGCCAGGAGCGCCGTAGGGTCTGAATCCACCGCGCCTTGTTCCATCAGAAATTTATAAAGATTGCGGATGGTGGTCACATGGCGGGCGATGGACCGGCTGCTCATTCCGTTCTGGTAGAGCGAATCGACGTGACGGTGCACAACGGAGGGGTCGTTCAGGCTGTCGGCAGGTTGGAGGGAGCCCGCAAAGCATTTTAAATCAAGATTATAGGCTTCAACCGTGGCATTGGATAACCCCTTCTCGATACGGCAGAAATCGAGAAACGAAGCCACCCTAGCCGATATTGATGCAACAGAGCGCATCGTGCCAATGATACAATACTCGGGAAATTGTTTGGAAGAAAAGTACAACGTTAGGAGTGATTTGGGGGGTTCAACCAACAAGAAAGTGCTGGTTTCGCGTTTTGACCGCGAAGCGGCGTCGGGTTTCGTGAATCCGCAAAGCTATCTGTTGGCGGAGGGTCTGGAGTTACTGAGCCAAACGGGAGCCGTGAGCGTGATCCCCTATGAAGACATAAAACTCGTTTGTTTTGTTAGAGATTTCCAGCAAGGTGAGCCGCGCAAGGAGTTGCGCCTGTTCACGACGCGGCCCAAAATGGAAGGCCTTTGGATTCGGATGCGCTTCCGCGACGGCGACGCCATGGACGGAGTACTGGCCAATAATCTTCTGCAGTTCGATCCTTACGGTTTTTCGGTGATTCCCCCCGATCCCGGCTTCCAGAATCAGCGCGTATTCGTCCCCAAGGCGGCCTTATCGGCCATTCAGGTTTTGGGTGTAGTGGGAAGTCCGTTAAGGACGAAGAAACCGAAACCCGTAACGAAGGAACAGCTAGAGATGTTTGAGAAAACCGGGGAGCAGTAGGCAGGAGGCAGGCGGCAGAACTGCCGATCGTGGATGCACCGTAGCCGTCGACAGTCTTTCCCGCAGCCTGCCGCCTGGCGCCTGCCGCCTGCAGCCTGGCGCCTGCTTACTGGGCCGTTCCTTTCCAGGTGCCTTCGTCCACTGCGGAACCGTCCGCGGTCGCTTTGGTGTGATATTCGCCCGCGAGCGTGGTTGCCTTCAGTTCGCCCGTGATGGTGGATTCGAGACCGTTGCCGTCCAGATCGAATTCGTACACGACTTTGACTTTTGAGCCGTCGACTGTGACGGAAGTAACCTTCGTCTTGATATCCGCGCCGCTGAACGTGAACACGACTTCGCTCTTCCATGCGCCGTCATCGGCCTGTTTGAGCGTCACCTGGATGTCGCCGCTCGCGCCCGCGGAGCCCGAATAGCTGCCTTTATAGGTCCCGGCTATTCCGGCTGCGAATAGTACCAAAGCTAAGGCGAAGCACAGGATGAGAAGACGCATGCGGCCAAGATAGCACACAGCGGACGTCGATTCGTGCATCGGTTCCGCGATCCTTGCCGATGTGTTAAGCGGGGCCTTCATCGGGTCTCCAGAGGAGACTGCTGATCGTGAAACAGACTAGTATCCGGACCAAGCTGTTCTTGTGTTTTGGGTTGGTGGTTGTGGCTGCAATGGCGGCGGCGGCTTATTCCTTGTCCACCATCCGCGGTATCAAGAGCCAAGTGCGGGAGGAGATCGTGGGTAGCGCCGCGCGGCTCGATCAATCGCGCCAAATCGCGATTTGCATAGCCAACATGCGTAGCGCCATGCGTGGCGTCTCAACCTTCTCGATGATGCACGCCGCTGGACCATTCGCCAAGGCGCGCTCGACTTTCGACGACACTGCAGCAGAGATGCGGAAGGTAATCCAGCAGATGGAGGCATCCAAGCTGACCGCGGAGGATCAGGCGGCTGTCAATGCGATTCGATCGGCTTTGGACCAATGGGTAGACAGCTTCCGGGAGTTCGCTGATATGTCCGCCGCGGGGCACGGGGAGGAAGCTAGCGCGATCGCACTGAAAAAGAGCACGCCGCTTATCGATACGTTACAGAAGAGCGCCGCGGCTTTCGGCCAGGCGAACAGCACGCGCAGGGACGCGGGCGTAGCGACTACCGAGGCCGGCATCCAACGCAATCAATTGGTGATGCTGGTGATTTCGGCTCTGGTCCTGCTGGCGGGCGTTGGCGGATTTGTTAACGTGACCCGTCTGGCAAGAACCCTCAAGCATATTTCAGAATCCGTGGCGGAGGGCGCTCAGCAAGTGGCCTAGGTGGCCACGCAGGTTTCCTCATCCAGCCAGGCGCTGGCCCAGGGATCGTCCGAAAATGCCGGATCGCTCGAAGAAACGTCCGCTGCGGTCGCCGAGATCAGCTCCATGGCTCAGAGGAACACGGAAAACTCCCGGAACGCGGTAGGCATTGTGGCGCACTCCGCCGAGAAGTTCGCCGAAACCAACCTGGCCCTGGATGGGATGGTTCTGGCCATGGGCGAAATCAACGGCTCCAGTCAGAAGATTTCCAAGATCATCAAAGTCATCGATGAAATCGCGTTCCAGACCAACATCCTGGCACTGAATGCGGCCGTGGAAGCTGCGCGCGCGGGCGAGGCGGGCTTGGGTTTCGCGGTGGTGGCCGACGAAGTGCGCA
>PMUN01000285.1 GCA_003166875.1 Bryobacterales bacterium
ATTTTAGACACAGGCTGCTAACTTTGCGCTGTCGGCGCGCAGCCGGCGGAATCGATCCACGAGTCCGTAAAGTCATCCCGGACTTACGCCGTGCGTGGTCCCGACCGGGGTTCGAGGAAAATCGGGATTTTCACCCGACCCGTTCAGAGGCCTCGCCAGCGTCACGATAGACCTCCTCACGGATAATCCGCTCGGTGGCATCGTTCAGGTAGTCATTGAGTGCCGCTCGGAGCTCCTGATACTCCGGCCATAGGGTCTGGTCGACGAAGGACTTGGAGACCCGCACGATCACGGTTGTGTAGCGCTGCCGTTTGTAGCGGTAAGGCTCCAGACCGTGGCGACGGCACAGCGCCGAAAACAAACGCCTCTGCCAGCGATCCGGCAATGAGAATTTGAATTCGATAAGCTGCTCGGCTTTCAGTTTGGTCTCGAGGCCGTTCTTTACTCTCTGCATGGCAGCAGCGGCGGCATCTCGCTCACCGGCTGTGGTCGCCCCGTGGAACAAGGCCGAGATCTTGCGAAGTTTCTCACGGAGTTGCTGCTCACTGGTCATCCTGGATTCTTTTCATCTTACGACGCAATGGTCCGTGGCGCATGGGAAGGGTTCAGAGGTGGGGATGGGCGTCCATGTTGGCGCTTACGGGAGTAGCGGCCGGATTCGCCGATTGTGCAGCCAGGTGATTCCGAAATACAGAATCACAAACAATACCGACGCCAGTAAAATGAGCTCCCAGATGTGGTGGCGTAAATAAGGCAGCGTCTCCTTGCCCAAGCGCGTACCCAGCCAGGCCAGAAACACGTAGCGGGGAATGCGCGCGGCCGTCAGCACAATGGTGAAAGTTACTGGGCGCACGCCTAGCGCTCCCGCCGAAAGGATGAAGATTTTCACGGGCATCGGAATCACGGGCACAAACGCAGGTACGAAAACCGTGAGTAGCCCATACTCGAGAAACCACGCGCGCAGGTGTTGACCGCGGCTGCTTAAAGTGTGATGGTGCAAATAGGCCTCGCCGCCTTTGCGTGCGATAAAGAACAGAAACAAGCTCCCGCTAACTGAGCCTGCAATCGCTCCGGCGGCGGCCCAGTAAGCGTGGGAGTGATCTAAAGCCGCCAGAGTCACTACCAGCGCGTCAACGCCGCCCACAATCGGGATTCCGCCGGAATCGGCAATAGCGAGCAGCAGAACCCCCCAGGGCCCCCACGACACCAATGCATTGAGTAAGTTTCGCAGTGACGCTCCGTGTGGTACTGAACAACCTACTGAACAACACCCTGGCCTCGGCATGAGTGCCAAGGCGGCACGCACGAGTGCGTGCGCTACAGATCGATTCTACTTCAGCAGCGCGAGCAGCTCCGGTTCGCCGATTACGGGAATGCCAAGCTGGTTCGCTTTGTCGAGCTTCGAACCCGGGTCCGCGCCAGCCAGCACGTAATCGGTTTTTTTGCTCACCGAGCCCGTCACCTTGCCGCCGGCCGATTCGATGCGCGCCTTGGCTTCCTCCCGCGCCAGGTTCGGAAGCGTGCCGGTAATCACAAATGTCTTACCCGCCAGCGCGCCTCCGGTTTTCTGGCGCATGGCGTGCTCGAAGGTGAGCCCAGCCTGGCGCAGCCGCTCCACCAACTCGCGATTGCGGGGCTCATGGAAAAATTGCCGGATGCTCTCGGACACCTTGGGACCCACCTCTTCAGCCTGCTGCAACACCTCTTCGTCCGCCTGCGCGATGGCGTCCAGGCTCCCAAACGTCTCGGCAAGAATTTGCGCAGTCCGTTCACCCACGAACGGAATGCCGAGTCCATTCAGGACGCGCGGCAGCGGACGCTTTCGCGATGCGTCAATATTCTTCAGAATCTTCTCGGCCGATTTCTGCCCCATGCGCTCCAACTCCAGAAGCTGATCGAGAGTTAAATCGTAAATATCGGCCACGCTCTTCACCAAACCGCGCGATACCAATTGATCCACCAGAACGTCGCCCATTCCGTCGATATCCATCACTCCACGCGCGGCAAAATGCGACACGGATTCCTTCAGACGCGCCGGGCAGTTGGTGTTGATGCAGCGGCTGGCCGCTTCCCCTTCTTCGCGGACCACTTCGCCTCCGCATACCGGGCAATGCTTGGGCATCCGGAACGGCCGCCTCTCGGCCCCCTGCTTTACCACGCGCACCACTTTCGGAATTACATCGCCCGAGCGCTCAATCAGTACCTCGTCGCCAATCTCCACGCCCAGCCGCGCGATTTCATCTTCGTTGTGCAACGTCGCCCGCGTCACCGTGACTCCTCCCACAGTCACCGGCGCCAAATGCGCCACGGGAGTTAATGTTCCGGTGCGGCCAACTTGAACCTCGATGTTTTCGATAGTCGTCGATCTCTGCTGCGCTGGAAACTTGAATGCGATGGCCCAGCGCGGCGCCTTGGCGGTCCAGCCTAGCGCCTGCTGCTGGCGCACGGAATCCACTTTTACGACCACGCCGTCAATCTCGTAAGGCAGCGACTCGCGCTTTCCCTCCCATTCGCGGCAAAACTCCAGCAGCTCGGCCAAGCCTGCGCATTTCTTGCGGCGCGGATTGACCTTGAATCCCATCTTGGCCAGTGCATCCAGCGATTCCCAATGGCTCTCGTAATAGAAGCGGCCATCCACCAAAAGGAAATAGGCGAAGTATTCGAGCTGCCGGGAAGCCGTCACGCTGGGCTCCAAAGCGCGCAACGCGCCAGCCGCGGCATTGCGTGGATTCGCGAACGGAGGGAGTTGCTGCTTCTCCCGTTCCGCATTCAGCTTCTCAAAGGATCTGCGGGGCATGATGGTTTCCCCGCGCGCCTCGAAAGCGGCCAGATCGGATTTGACCTTGAGCGGCATGGACCGTATGGTCCGGGCGTTCTCCGTGACATCTTCGCCCACCAGCCCATCCCCGCGCGTGATGGACTGATGCATGCGGCCGTCCCGGTAGTGCGCCGCCATCGACAATCCGTCCAGCTTCAACTCCGCGACATATTCGAAGCTCTGGCCATCCAGCAGATCACGCACGCGGCGATCGAACTCCCGGAGTTCCTCTTCATTCAGCGCATTGTCGAGACTCAGCATGGGCGAGCTGTGCGGAACCTTGACGAAACCTTCGCGCGGCTTTCCGCCCACGCGCTGGGTGGGAGAATCGGCTGTGACCAGCTCGGGATGCTCGGCCTCAAGCTGCTGCAGCCGCCGCATCATCACGTCGTATTCGGCGTCGCTGATTTCCGGCTGGTCTAAAACGTAATACAGGTGTTCGTGGCGGCGCAGCGTGTCGCGCAACTCTTCAATTTCTCGTTCGACAGTTTTGGCGCGCATCTACTATAATTAGGGTACTATCGAGCGCTACCGGCAGCCCTATCTCATCTACAATCGTTTCGCAGGCGGACTCAGGCGGCGCAAACATGCGCTCCAGCACTCCCTGGATATTCTTGCGGCCGAGGGGATAAGTGTCGACGCAATTCCAACCAACGGACCAGGAAGCGCCGCGCAAATAGCTCAGCGATGCATTGAGCGTGGCGCGGACCTGATTCTAGCGGCCGGCGGGGATGGCACCATCAACGAAGTGGTGAACGGGATGGCACACTCCGGTGTTCCGCTCGGCATTCTTCCGGCGGGGACCGCGAACGTTCTGGCCAACGAACTCGCGATTGGAAACACCATGGAGCGCGCCGCCAAGTCTTTCGACCAATGCGTGCCGGAACGAATCGCGCTGGGCTTGCTTTCCACCGCCAATGGCAACGCGCCGCGTCATTTCCTTCTGATGGCTGGAGCGGGACTGGATGCCGCGATTGTTCATGGCGTCAATAACAAGCTGAAGGACGCGATCGGCAAAATAGCCTACTGGATCGGGGGCTTCTCCAAAGTAGGAAGCCGCCTGCCCGAATTTACGGTGGAAACCGAGGGCCGCGAATTTCTGGTGAGTTTCGCGCTGGCCAGCCGGGTTCGCAACTACGGCGGCGATCTCGAGATTGCGCCCACCATTTCGCTTCTCGACGATCAGTTCGAGCTGGTTCTGTTTGAGGGCGCCAGTTCGTTCACATTTCTGAAATACATGATGGGCGTGGTGGCGCGGCAGCATCAGAACATGCGCGGCGTCACCATCCTTCGTACGCGCAAGGCTTTGTTCTCGGCGCCCACGGATAGCAAAATCCATTTGCAGGTGGATGGTGAGTACGTCGGCCTGGCGCCGGGTTCGGTGGAGATTGTTCCGAACGCGTTGACCTTGCTGGTGCCTCCCGAATTCCGTTCCCGCCGGCCCGCCAGCGTGGACGAGACGGCATGGACAACGTTACCCACACGCTGACGGGTGTGGTTCTAAGCCGCGCCGGCTTGAATCGCTGGCATCCTCAATCCATTTGGTTGCTGATGCTGGCAGCCAACATTCCGGACATCGACATCGTCGTCGCGCTGCGCGGAGCGTTGCCATATTTTATTGCTCATCGCGGCTATACACACTCCATCGTGATGGCGCCGCTCATAGCGCTGATTCCCATGCTGGTGGTTTGCGCCGTTTCCCGCAGCATGCAGGGCTGGAAGGCGGCTTACGTTCTTTCACTGATCGGAGTAGCTAGCCATCTGCTGCTGGATTGGACCAACGCCTACGGGGTGCGATTCCTGTTGCCGTTTTCCGCGCACTGGTTTCGCCTGGACCTCAACAATATCGTGGACCTGTGGATCTGGGGTGTTCTTTTGGTTGCGACTATCGGGCCGCTTTTGGGACGGCT
>PMUN01000466.1 GCA_003166875.1 Bryobacterales bacterium
AGACGGTCTCTGAGTAGTTTTTGCGCGGTGTATAATGCCTTTCACCTATGCGCCACCTTTGCGTTCTTGCCCTGTCAACCCTTCTCTTCGCCCAGACCACCCGAGTCGAGCTCCGCTCCCCGCTCGGCCGTGACTTTCATTCGCTCCCCGACGACAAGGGCCTGGTCGCCGCCGCCGAGAAAGCGCTAGCCGAGCATCCCAACGATGTCAAACTGATCCTGAAGCTCTCGCAAGCGCACGCCGCCGTCTGGGAAGACAAAGAAGCAGTCGCAGTCTGCACACGCGGCCTCAAAATTGATCCGAACAACGTCGACCTGCTGATCGAACGCGGACATCGCGAGCTACCGCTACGCCAGTTCGCCCAAGGCCGCGACGATCTCGAGCGCGCGGCCCATCTCGATCCCAAACAAACCGAGGCTTATTACCATCTGGGCCTGGCTCACTACTTCATGGGCGAGTTCGCACCCGCCGCCGACGCATTCTGCAAGGGTCGCGACCTGGTCACCGCCCAGGACAGCTTGGTGAACTTCACCAACTGGTGCTACGTTGCCCTGCGCCGCGCCGGAAAAAAGGAGGAAGCAGGGAAGGCGCTCGAAAAGATTCCACCCGACATGCAGTCGAACGCAGGACACACCGAGTTCTACTTTAACCTCGTCCGGTTTTACCAGGGCCTCAAAACCGAAGCCGCGATTCTTCCTCCGCCACCCACCGATACCGAGTCCGAGCTAAGCTTCGACACCATTGCTTATCAGCTAGGCAGCTGGCATCTCTACAATGGCGACGCGGCCAAGGCCAACGAATATTTCGCACGAGTGTCCAGAGGCAATGTCTGGGTAACATGGGGATTCGTCGGCGCAGAGGAGGAGCTATCTCGCCACAAGTGATTTCAGGCTGACCGCCTGCGTCTCCCCTGCCTTAACCTCCACGCTCTGCGCATCACCCTGATTCCGATCCGCAAAGCTCAGCGCAAACTCCCGTCCATCCTCGTTCGGTGGAAGCGCGAACAGCAAATACCGCCCAGGAATCGCATTCGGGATCTCGAATTTCCCACCAGCGTCCGTCTTAACCCGCAAAGTATAGCGTCGTATTCGCCGCAGCTCGCGCGATTCCGGGATTAGAACCACAGCCATCCCCGGCCGCGGCTTCTCGCCATCCATCACCTCGCCACGCACCACGCCCATTTCCTTGCTGATCTGGATTCTGCAATCGCTCACCGGTACTCCGATGTCCAGCTTTACCGCTTGCGTGGTGTAGTCGGCACCCGAACATCGAATCTGCTTTAGATAGAAGCGTTCGCCTTCGCCGTGCGACCCAAACAGTCCAAAACGATACTCGCCCGGCGGTATGTCACGGAAATCAAATCCTCCGCTCTTGTCCAGATCGGAGGGGAAAATCATTATCTCCGACTGGTACAGCAGCACCTGAAGCCCCTTCGGAACCGCATCCGTCCCCTCTTCCGTCACCGTCCCGCTCACCTCCGCAACCTGACCAACTGGAATGTTCACCCGAACGTTGCGATCCACGATACGCACCTTGGCGTAGCCCAAATAATGCGTTCGACCGTCGGATGTGGCTTCTGCCGTCAGGACGTATTCACCGGCCTGGAGATCCGCACACGTGAACGAACCGTCCGGCTGGAACCCATGCCCCCCTCCGAACATCAAAACGGACGGAATCGATTTCGTGCACTCAATCAGCAACATGTCGTAGCTTTTCAAATCGCCTTCCACGCGGCCCGTAATGTTAAACGCCGGCTCCGGCTTAACCGAAATCCGAATCCCACGGACATCCGCGCCAGCGCCAACCCGCAGCGGTTCGCCATCTTCGCTCAACGCGTTTTCCGGATACCAGGTGTCACCGTATTCGAGACTCTTTTCGGGCCCTCTCTTCAGTGGGACCGATGTCATTGGACGCTCCAGTTCTCCGCCCGTCCGAAGAAAATAGAGACCCTCGCCCATGCCATAAATCCGGAACCTGCCTTGATCGTCCGTGGTAGCCCATTGTCCGCCCGACAAGCGTGGCTTTCCGCCGCGCAGGTACCTCAATCGCGCCGCCGTGACATGCAGACCTTGCACTGGCTCCTCATCCTGATCCAGCACCACACCGGAGATCACCGCGGCTGGCGCCAGCTTGAATTCGATATTGGAAGCATCTTCCCCGGCATGGACCGTCAGCGGATCCCTCTCCTCACTACTGGACACAAATCCATTCCGTTCGGCTTCGATCTTGTAGACTCCCGGGACAACGTCTGTTAGGACGAACGCGCCGTCCGCGCCAGTGGAAAACACACGATCACCCTCCTGGTCCATCCGACCCGCGTCCCGCAGATGCAAGGTCACAATCGCTTTCGCCAGCGGCTCTCCGGTATCCGCGCGGCGCACGTGTCCGGAAACACGCGCCGGTTTTTCCTGCGCAACCAGCGCCAACGAGCCCAGCACACAAAGGATGCTCAAGCGCATACCTAAAGGATATACGGCATTCACCCGATACTCAGGCAGTATTGGAAGTTACCGAACCGCGACCGTAAGGGAGTCGGTGCAGTGCGAACAGTGTGCGATATCTTACTATTTAAAAGGCCCCCGGATCTTGACGTGCCACTTCGAGTAGTATAGAGTCTTAGAGTTTGACGTTGAATATCCTATTACAAGGAAAACGATGACGGGCAGTCGCCGCTCCTCTGTCCTTCTATCAGCACTCGTAGTCCCGCTGGTCTTACTGCTGGCAAGTTGCGTGTCCAGCAAATCCCAGGCGTTCAAGTTATCGTTCCTTCCTTCAACGCCAGCTCCCGTAGAATCCACTTTCGAAGAACCGCCCACCATCGCGTCGAGTCTTTACTCCAACGAGACACCGAATCTCATCCAGCGAGCTTTGGCAACCCCACCCCGCCCTCCCGAAGCGGATTCCCGAATTTTCAAAGCGGAAGGATACTTTGAAGCCGGCCGAAAGCTTTACCAGCAGGACGACCTCGAAGGAGCACGCCGTGAATTCGATGCCGCCATTGACACGCTATTGTCGGCTCCCGAGAACATCCCGGATCGCCAGCGGTTGGAGCGGCGGTTGGATCAGATGGCCGAAACCATTTACCGGTACGACCTGGAAGGTCTCGGTTCGGGCGCCACCCAGCCCGAAGTGGTCTACGACAAAACTCCTCTGGACGAAATCCTCCAATTAACCTTCCCAACCGACCCGAACCTTCGCCCGAAAGTGAAGGAGGAAATTGCCGCCACCGTCTCTCAGTTGCCGCTCGAAGCGAATGATGCAGTCTTAAGCTACATCCATTATTTTTCCACCGATCGCGGCCACAAAACGCTAGTCGGCGGGCTCCGGCGGGCCGGCCGCTACAGGTCCTTGATCCAACGGATTCTGGATGAGGAGGGCGTGCCCCAAGAGCTGATCTTTTTGGCGCAAGCGGAATCGGGCTTCTTACCTCGGGCAAGGTCCTACAAGGCCGCCGTCGGAATGTGGCAGTTCGTCCAGTTCCGTGGACGCGAGTACGGCCTGAATCAAACCCCAACGTCCGACGATCGCATGGACCCGGAAAAAGCCACCCGAGCCGCCGCCCGGCACTTGCACGATTTGTATGCCACTTTCGGCGATTGGTATCTAGCCATGGCCGCCTATAATTGCGGACCATACTGCGTGGAGCACGCCGTCCAACACACCGGTTATGCCGACTTCTGGGAGTTGAGCCGGTTGAACGTATTGCCCAAGCAGACCGCGAATTACGTTCCGCTGATTCTCGCCATGACCATCATGGCCAAGAATCCCAAGGATTACGACCTGGAGGGCCTGGATCTGGACGAGCCCGTCCGCTACGACAGCGTGGATATTGACGCTCCCACCCACCTGGCGCTGATCGCCGATGCAACCGAGCGTCCGGTATCGGAAATCCAGGATCTCAATCCTGCCATATTGAAGCTAGTGGCGCCAGCCGGATATCAATTGCGGGTGCCTCCCGGGACAGCGGCGGCCGTACGGACCACCCTGGAGACCATCCCCGCCAGCCATCGGGCCAGTTGGCGAGTCCACAGGGTGCTTGATGGTGAAACTCTGGACGCTATCGCCCATCGATACGCTACGCCCGCAAGTTCCATCTCCGCCGTCAACAAAAAGATGCGCGTCCCCGAGGCTGGCGACCTGCTTGTGATTCCGGCCAGCTATCCGCAGCGCGCTTCCTCGCATCCCTCCAGCACCGCCGCCCGGCAGCGCAAAGTCTCACACCGCACGGTTGCCTCCCGCCCCTCCACCGCCAGCCCCTACAAGACCGCCGCCTTGACCACCAAACATCGCCCCACCGCAAATTAAGTTTCGGCTTGGCCGTCAGAAAAAAGTCCTCAGTTTGGCTATTGCCTTCCGAAAAAAACGAGTTATTCTAAAGTGTGGTTCAGCCCTACAGGAGGCCTCAATAATGTTTGACAACTTTCGCTTCGCCGCTGACGACGATTTGGACGACTTCGGGTACGAGGAAGAGCATCTGGACGTTCAGCCAGGAGTCAACGAATACGGACCAGAAGACGAAGACGAGGACGAGTTAACCCCACCGCATCCAGCAACGACGGAGCATGCTCCAGCACCCCCACCGCCGCCCACTCCGGCGCCCGCAAGCGAGGCGCCCCCGAAGAAAAAACCGGTGAAAAAAGCGACGGTAAAACCGGCCCCAGNNAAGGCCGCCGTGAAGCGGGCAGCTCCCCAAAAAGCCAAAAAGGCGCCGGCAAAGAAGGCGCCGGTAAAGAAAGCCCCAGCCAAGAAAGCCAAGAAGCCCGCCAAGAAGGCCAAGGGTGGGAAGAAGGCCGCTAAGAAGGCAGCTAAGAA
>PMUN01000228.1 GCA_003166875.1 Bryobacterales bacterium
CAGATCTAAGACTTACCAGGACCAATCCGGGAATGGCCCTCAAGCGCCACTGAGACCCAACTTCCGGATTCCCGACGAATCGGAAACAATCCTGCTCTACTCGGACAAGTGACGAAAAACGGAAAGTTCTGGCGGGATGCTTTACCCTGTTCCGTTGGCTTCTTGCCGGCACTTCCGAAGCCTCGGGTTGAACCTATCTTCCTAGGTGCTTGTCAAAGAACCGGGCGATCTCCTCGAACGCCTCTTTGGTTTCGGGTGCGCTTGTGTCGCGCATAAACTGAGCGTGAGACTGCGCTTCATAGACCTGTAGCAACGCTTCCACACCAGCTTGACGCAACTTGCGATGCACGCGGACCGTGCTGCTTAAGAGGAGATCGCGCGTTCCAGTGGTGAGAATCGTCGGCGGAAATCCACTCATGTCGCCATATATCGGCGAGAGCATCGGATCCTTAAGATCGTGCCCGTTCGCATAGATGCCAGCGCCCGCGTCGCATAAGGCATTAGGCGCCACGAGGACGTTATCCAGCATCGCGTTGGTGTGGAAGCTGTCACCGGCGTCGGTAAGATCTGACATCGGCGTGCCCGGCGCGATGGCGGCGGGCAGCGGGAGATTGTCCTTCTTGGCCCGCAGAACCATAGACAGCGTCAACGCACCGCCAGCAGAGGAGCCAAAAATCGCCATATTCTTGGGGCTCGCCATTTTCACGGCGGCCTTCCAAACTGTCATGGCGTCATCGAGCGCAGCCGGATAAGGGTGATCCGGTGGCATGCGATAATCGACTGAAATTATCTTAAACCGCCCGAATCCAGCCATAAAGATCGCCTCACGGGTCCCCGCCTCCCCAGGGGAGAACACGTAACAACCGCCATGCACATGGACGAGCAGCCGGTTATGGTTCTCCGCCGGGATATTCTCCGGCGTGACCATGTAGGCCTTCACCCCATCGATCGTCAGCGGTTCCACCTTGACATGCAGTTCCTGACGTAGCGCTGGCAGCGTTTCGAACGTAGCAGCAGCAGAAGCATTGACTTGTGCTTTCCATTCATCTGCCGTTTTTGGAATCACATTCCACGTCGGATTCAGCGGCGCTGCGATCAGCTTCTGCATTTGGGGGCTGACCGTGTCAGGAACTGGAATCGTGCGAGCGGGCAGATCGCGCGGTACTGGTGTTTGGGCTGTAGCCATATTTACCCCATACAATACACCGATTAGGACTGCGCTCAAAAGCAAAGATGTAAAAACGCGATATGACAGGAACGATTCCCCATTTCTATTGACCCGTAACCTGAGTTGAAGGGTTCCGAGCCGACAGCTTAGTCGGTCAGCTAAGCTTAACCCATCAAGAAGTAACTAAGTCCTGTATAACGGCGTATCCGGACAGAACCGAATAGTTGAAGAGCGGCCGACCACCCGCTCGCTATCCGATTGAAACAGAAATTTCCGCCACTCTCCAGGTCACACTGATCACGTTGAGCTAGGCTCCCGGAGCCCGATAGGCCACCGGTTTGGAGAGCGCCTCATCCGCCTCGTCTACTGTCAGCAGAACCGTGGTCTTGGTGCGCGCCATTCCGCTGGCACATGCGGCGGAACCGAGTGCAGCCGCGCTGACATGATCCGGAAGATCCGCAATTAGAATGACATCGTTCTCGCCAAGGCAGAAGTAGATGGCATCGAGTTTTCCCCCCAGCTTCTTTACAGCCTGCGTGATGGCTGTCTTCCGGCCGGAGGGCTTGTCCTTGGCCAGCCCTTTGTGCCCCTCAGCTGTGTAGGTCGCTTCCACTAAAAACTTAGGCATCAGGTGGTTCCTTTCACTTTCTGGTTTCGGGAGACGGCTGCGCCGCCTGTACCTGGGAGTATACTCTACATACTCTACATACCGCCGTCCGAAATTGATCATGAGTCACGGCGCAACCGTCCATTAATTTTCCTCTTGGGGGTGGTGCCGGACGATCAAAAAAGGTTTATGGAAGGGTGCCCGACATACCCGCTATTCCACCAACAAGTTTCCAGTGAGAATGTTGACGGAGATTTCTACGGCTAGCGGTAACGGTTCACCAGGAAGCTCATGTGGCCGGTTGGCAAAATCAACGTCGCTTTCTAGATCGGGGGGCCAGACCGGTTGCGGCCTGAGTTACGCTCGGAATGTTATCTGATCGCATAACCGCCATCGACACAAATCGTAGTACCGGTAACGAAGTCCGAAGCCCGCGAGGCCAAGTACACAGCGGTTCCTGCAACTTCCTCCGGTAGACCCCATCGGCCGGCGGGGGTCCGCGCAAGAATTTCGTCGTTCATGGGCATTGTACGCACAGGCGCCGTCATGTCCGTTTCAATCCACCCCGGCGCGATCGCATTGACTTGAATGTTGTGCGGAGCGAGCTCAATGGCCATGGACTTGGTCAGTTGGACGATCGCTCCTTTCGCAGCGCTGTAAGACGGGACGAGCCCAGATCCAAAGAACGAGTACATACTGCCGATGTTGATGATCTTTCCTCCCGTGTTACTAAGCATCGATTTGGCAGCAAGCTTCGAAAGAAGGAACACTGCATTCAGTTGCGTCTCGATAACGTTGTCCCAATCTTCGGGTTTTTCTTGCAACACGCCGCCGCTTAATGAAACGTTGCCGGCGTTATTCACCAAAATGCCTATGGCACCGAGCTCGCCCTCGACCGTGTTCAACGCGGGCTCCAATCCGGCGCGATTGGTCACATCAACCCTTACGGCCATCGACGGAACGCCGATCGCTTTCAATTCGGAAAGCACCCCCTGGTTCTTTTCGTCATTTCGTCCAAACACTGCAACGGCCGCCCCGGCTTGGGCCAATCCGAGGGCAATGCCGCGACCAATGCCGCCGTTTCCACCGGTCACGACAGCCACATGGCCGGTCAAGTCAAATAATGCTGGCGTTTTCATCAAGCACTCCCAATGTCGAATCTCTAAATTGGCAGCCCATCTGCGGTTCAAGCTTGGCCTTGGTTAAGGACCAAGACGAAACGCTAGGGGGTGAGCCCCGGCGGCCGCCGCAGCGGCCCCCTATTGTAGTACGACTTCATACGTGTCCAACAACCTTACGTCGATCCGGGCGCTTTCGGCTAGAGGCTGTTTTCCAATGCGGGCGGGGAAGTCGTAGAAGCGTTGGGCAGCGTCCCGAAGAAGGGAACCGTGCTGTCATCTCTGGCGGTCAACTCCCGGATGGCGCATCCGGAAGTTATCTCCGCGTTCCGGTCCAAATGTCTGGATCTGGGGAGCTTCGGGCGGATGACGCGCCACTCGTACATTGATCCGGCCCGAGCGCGATCCACATGCAGGGGCGCTGACGGAGTCCTCCCGTGACGCCGTTACTGGAAAGTGCCCGGCCGGTGTCGTCGAGTCGCCCACCTCGGGATGTCGGCCTCTTCGTACCAGCGAGGGATTCCAAAAAGCCTCCGGAGAATTGATCGACAAAATGAGCGAACCACGGTGCTTGGCTCCAGCCTTTGACCATTCCATAACCATCAGGTTTTGGAACATCGAGAGTTGGTTTCGAGCCGGAACTTAACCGTGACTGTTACGCGTTGCGGCCTGGCACCATACCTCTTTTATCCCGGCGGCTCGACCCTCTAGTTTTCCACCGCCTGTCCCGCTCGGTACAATTGTTGCGATGAACACAGCTCGTTATATGGCAAACCGACGTATGTGGATCGGGTCTTCGGAGGCGTGGCTAGCGGACCCGCCTCCGTCAAATTGAAAGCTGTCGCCAAGAATCATGTTGATCGTTATTGAGGGCTGTGTAGGCGCGGGCAAATCGACTGTTGCCAGAGGACTCGCTGTCCATCGAAGCAGCAAGTTGCTGTTGGAGAACTTCGAGATCAATCCTTTCCTTCGTGCCTTTTATGAAGACCCTGCTGGGAATGCTACCGAGACGGAATTCGCGTTTCTCCTATTGCATTTTCATCAACTCAAGAGTCAAGCTGACACGGTCTCAGAATCGGAGATCATCGCTGACTTTCACCTGCGGCAAAGGATCTCCTCTACGCCGATTTGAACCTAACAGATCCACGAGCGAAGCGTTTATTTGCTGAGCTGTATGAACTTTGTCTAGAGAAGACTCCGCGTCCCGGACTAATGGTTTTCCTATCAGCAACCACCGACCTATTGGTCGAGCGGATACGGGAAAGAAGGCGCGCTTTCGAATTGGAGATGGATGCCGGATACTATGCTGCGGTGAATGCTGCCTACGAAGAAGCGTTCAAACAATACTCTGGAAAAAAACTGCTAGTGCCCATGGATAACTGGGACTTCGTCAAAGACCCAGCCCTCTAATAAGAGGCTCAGTGCGCTCGTTGACGGAGAAATAAATATCAGGTGACTAGATCCACCTCTAAGCGCACAAGAGGCACTCCAACCGGTAGTGGCGAACGAAAATCATGTGTCTCGCTAGCCGACGATTATTTCCGCATTCGAGATTTTGAATACGTGCAGCCTTTGTATGATCTCGCATTCCTCCTCGAAGTGGAGGCCCTCGCAAGTGGCACCGAGGTGCCAAAGTACCGCACATTTTCGCTTTGGCGTGCAGGGTATAGCCTTGCTGGCTATGGAACTACAATTGACCGCTGGCTAGACGGCACGGCCCGCGATGAAGATCTTGACTACATCCCCTCGTCGCGGATACGTCAGTACTTGACCAAGATTCGGAAGACCGGCACGATCCCCGAACTCAAGCCGTTTCGGAGCGAGCGATTTGATCGTTGTTTGCGTCTGCGAGCCGTGCGCGGTTTAGGCCCTAACAAAATTGCGCTGACGGTCTCATCTCGATCTCTCGACGACGATCGGTTTAATCAAGCCGCCATAAACCTCGTGCTTCACGGCGACCGCATCAACGAACTGTACCGGGGGGCGAATACGCGTCCCCGTAAGACACAGTGGTGAGGGTTTCAAAGCTGAAATAGATCAAACGGCCCGGTTCGCCGGTGGAAACTCCCACGGCGAGCGGAGTCTGGAAGTGGATGGCGTCCGGAATCATTTCCAGGAGCAGTTTGTAACCGAACGCAGTTTGTAACCGAACGCCCAAGTCACGCCGATTAGCAGGTAGGCGGCAATGCCGCCCATGACCCGGAGTACGGAAACGGGGCCGGGAAGGAGAAACGTCTGCTTCAGGGTCATGACCACGAGTATGGCCATCGAAAACACCTTGAGGGCAGTGTCCCAGCCCTTGGGGCTGAACGAGGGGTTGAATTCGACGATTAGGTCCGCCGTGAATTCCAGAATCGTGAGCGCAACGATGAGAGACATCAGCATCTGCTTCTCGACGGTTGCAATTGCGCCAGAGAAGAGCATGAGCGCGAAAATGAGGTCTATTGCAATTCGTCCAGTGCGCGATTCGCCGACCATCGGAACGAAAATAGTCATGAGCACCAGAAATGCCAGGAAGAAGCTTAGATGTCGATCCTCACGCCAGAAACCGGGCAACTGCCGATCTATATCAGCCATGTAATTGTCTCCTTTGGCATGCGAGCGATTGGGAAGGGCTTCGTATTGGGAAAAGAGACGCGCTATTTGCTGAGTGTGGTCGCGAAGCTTTTTCCGCAGCATCGCGACACCGTGCCAGTTTCGGCATTCAGTTCGCTGCGGCCCTTGGTGCGTGTCTCCGGGCGATCGGCCCTCGAGCGTCAGCCGCGATCACAGAATATTGAACTCCGCCGATGGAGTCCTGCGCATCGCCGGCGGAAAATACACCACCTATCGGCTGATGAGCGAGTAGGCCAGCGATCTGGTGTGCCGTGAGATTGCGCCGGAATTGGCGCGCGTGCACCTTACGGCCGAGACACCGTTTCCTCTAGTGACGCGCGAGATCGGCGATGCGATGGAGCAACATCTGGCGGACTACCTGTACGTCTCGACCTATCGGGGCTACGAGCAGCACTGGACCGCCGAGTCGTTGCTACCGTTGGCTCAAGCGCTCGGCCAAAAACGCGGTTGGAGGGAAGCGCGCATTGCGCGCGGAGGTGGATGCTGCCGAGAACGGGCGAATCTGAATCGACACGCGGCGGCAGTCGCGTCTTTTTGCTTGATAGAGTCCGTGACGTCAAACCAGACATCAGCCTCCCACTTGCGGGCAGGACTCAGACTTAAGGTATTGTGTACTTGAAGCCAGTCAGGAAGTGCGGTCGCAGGCAAACCGCTAAGGCTCTTGGCGAGTAGCGCTAAGGCACTTTGACGATACGATTAGGTACGACGGGACGACAGTAATCTGCGCCCACCGCCGATTGAACCATCAGCGAGAATGGTGCATTTTGCTAACTAGTGCGCCACAGTCACACTTTTCTGTGCAGGACCGGCTCGCACTCTAATTAACGTACTGCACAAAAAATCTCACACCGAGGGCCTGGAGTAGGTGTACGTGTGTGATGATCGGCCCACCGTTTGAGTGACCGGAGAAAAGTCGTCATCTCGCTAAAGTTATTCGGGAGCGCACTACGTATGGATCGTAAACGAATCAGCCTCACGGTACTCCCCCTGGTCGCAATCTTGTCATTCGCCAGAGCGGGAACTTCGCCATCAAGCATGAATTCCGGCGCTATATCGGTAATCACGCCGGATTTCTCGCAACCTCAGAGCGGGACCCTGTCAATCACCGTAACGCTGAGCACAGTGGTGGATCCGTCGCCAAAGGCAACGAACATTATCAGGTACATCATTGACGGCAATTCTACGTACCATACTCCTCTAGCCACTACTCTGACCGACACCTATCGCCTGGACACAACGAAACTGGCCAACGGCCAGCATGTTCTTTATATTAACGTTACAACCTATGGCAGCCCGCTTTATGGTTATTATTACCCAATCGGCACCTACGGCCCGGTTTCATTCAGCGTGAATAATGGGACACTTGCCCTGCAGTTGCGAGCCAACTATGACGAGCTTTGGCTGGTGCCGGGCCAGTCCGTGCAGTTAAATCCAAAGCTAGTCTATACGGACCAATCCTCGTCAGCTCTGACATCGACATCCGTTGCGTTCTCGACTGCTAATTCAGCCGCCGCGACCGTCGATGTAAACGGAAACGTTACCGCGCAGGGCATCGGTGACACAGCAGTGACCATCACCTACAACAATTTGACTCAGAAAACTCTAGTACACGTCAATGACATCAATGTTACGCCGCATTTCGGCAACGATGGGTCTCTTCTGACGGCGTATGTGCCGGGCCTGTCCACGTTCTTGAGAGACATGTTCTTTGGCTCGCCAAACCCGTCCCATCCGCAGGATCTGAGCGATTTCAAAGCCGCGGCAATCAATAGCATCGAGACTGGCCTCTACAGCCCTCCTTCCAATACAGACTACAATTCGTGGCTCGCGTCCATGCAGCAAAACCACTGGTCAGCGGTTCAGACGATAGTTAACGATGGGTTCAATGTTCTTTTTACCGCCGATGACATGGCACGCGGGGACGATCTGCTTTATAACTCCACTCGAGGGTTCGGTGCAACGATGAATCCCAGCCCCATTGTCGCCGCCATGAACTGGGCGAAGAACCTCGGCCACACGATTGGCGTGGAAATGGTCGATGAAGTCAGCTTCACCTACGGAAATAATCCAAAGCCCCAGGGCGAAATGAGCCAACCATTAGGACCTCAGCAGATTAGGTGCATCAGCGATACGTGTACCGTTACGTGGCCAAACGCAACTATAAATGCCTCGTGGAACTTTTTAATAACGGGCGCTACGAGCAATACGGCTTTAAATCGGCCAATCACAAACCCGTATCACATGTCTCAAACTACCTCAGCGGGGTTTACGTTTGCCAGCACTGGAGTAGGCACTCAGACATTTACCGCGCTCACCGATCCCGGGTTGACGCTGCAAGTGTTTGCTGACCTCCCACAGGGAGATGGTACCGATTATGTGCACAACGATGCCTTCACCGTGTTAATGAATACCATTCATAGCGCCGATGGCAACCGCCCCCCCATCAGTTGGCCAGTGGCAGGGGATACTTGGAACGCAGTGAGTCCGTGGGAGGGAGATCCATCGATGTCCGACTTCGCTACCTTGTATTGGTCGTGGTTGTCACAATCCTATCCGTGGGGATCCACTCTGCCGGAAGCGCAAGATACATTCGACAAGAATTTTGCGGCCAAGTATCCTCAGGTGCAGCGTGATCGCCCCATCCTCTTTGAATCGAGTGGCATTTCGCAAGATTTCCTTCCTCAAAGCACCAACGTGGCTGTGACCTCTATGAACAATGACACCATCGTCTTCGCCTCGCCTCACGGTGTCACAGTTCCTGCTTCGCCTAGCTTGAGTGCGGTCAGCCCGCGCTTTTTGCTGACTGGGAATTCTAACGCTGGGTTGAACGGGAAATATTACGTATACGCCATACCGGACGCAAAGACATTAAAGGTTTACTTAGCATCACCGACATTTCCCGATCTCGGATGGCAATTTGGGGGGACGATTACATATCCCGATGGCACCTCGTCGTCGATTTATGCGATGATCAACGGCAGTATTGCCCTAACGGAGGGCCAATGTGCTGCAATCGCGAATGAGGCGCAAGGGCAGATCGTCACGATCTCTGGAAACCCGTACGGCGGTGAATGGTATGTTAAGCTTGGTTCTATTTGCGGTCCAGCCATGTACGTTGCGCAGGTCCCGGTTGGAAACGGCACCGGCGGCACTGCCTCGATTATCTACAATAATCTCCCCCCTATCATTAACGATGGAGGCCAGGCGTCGACGCTTTCGGCCGACAATATTACGTGGGCGGCGGCTAAGGGTATGGCTGGAGTGCGAGTGTATGGCTACTCGTCCGCGTTTGATAGCTCGTTCAGTGACAACAGCATCTTTCCCGGCGACTGCACCAATGTGAACATCTGCGGTATTCAGTCGGGCGTCAACCCCCGTTACAACGGTCCCATTGCCGCTGCCAAGTGGAGCGGTATGTCGAATGCGTTCAACCTAATTTCCCAAATCGAACCCTACCTCTTGCAACCCAAGTTGCAATCGCCCGATTACGGCCCGCATCTGGTCACTGCCGCACGGACGTCCTCGTACGGAAACATGCTCATGGTGATCAATATGGCAGAAGGGCCCGATACCGAACTAGTGGATCTATCGCAATACAATCCGACAGGCGGTACGGGCACGATGTACCGCATGACCGCCGCTGCTTTGACCCAGTCAAGCATCTCGGGAACCTCCGCGCAAGTAACAATTGCACCGGGTGAGACGATAGTCTTCACTTTTGCGCCAAACTCGCTACCCTCGCCACCGACGGTTACGAGCTTCTCAGCCTCGCCCAGTTCCATCACGGCAGGCAATTCGACCACGCTCTCCTGGAGCGTGTCAGGGGCAACCTCCCTTAGCATCGACCAGGGGGTGGGAATCCAATCATCCCTCACTACCGGCTCTGTCTCCGTCACACCTTTGGCGACAACGACCTACACCTTAACTGCAACCAACAGCGCCGGAACGGTCACCGCGCAAACGGCGGTCTTCGTAACTCCCGCCGTAGACACCATCCCTCCGGTGGCCTCAATTACCTCACCCATTTCCGGAGCTACCCTCTCAGGCACGGTGTCAGTATTGGCCACCGCTTCCGACAACGTGGGCGTGGTCAAGGTAGTTTTCTATCTCGACGGCGCGATCCAAGCGACTGACACTAGTCTGCCCTACGCGTGGTCGTGGGACACCACGCGTGCGACAAACGGTAGCCATGTCCTGTCGGTTGCTGCCTTTGACCCGGCCGGGAACCTCGGCCAATCTCCGAGCGTCTCGGTTGTCGTAAGCAACGCCGGAACGGCGAAGCCTGCCATCACCAGCGCCCTTACCGCCTCAGGTATCGTGGGCAATCCTCTCTCCTATCAGATCACCGCGTCCAATGCCCCGACCAGTTTCAGCGCAAGTGGCATTCCCGGGGGAGTAACCCTTAATAGCGCCACCGGACTCGTCTCGGGGACGCCAGTTGCAGCCGGTACGGCCAACGTCACTTTAGGCGCTACAAATTCCGCTGGTACGGGATCCGGAGCCTTGGTCATTACAATCGCCTCTAGCGCCTCAACTGGCGCACCTTCGACCTCCATTACGAGCCCAGCGCCAAGCGCTTCACTTTCTGGCACGACCCTCGTAACAATCACAGCCACTTCTTCGGTGGGCCTCGTGAAAGTCGAGCTCTACGTAGATGGCAATCTCGCCGGGACGGGAGGCTGCTGGACGACGTGTACGAACCAACTGAACACCCCTTTCCCGTTTGTGTTCGGGCTCGATACGACCTCCCTGACCAACGCGTCGCATGTCCTTACGACGAAGGCCTATGACACGGCGGGAAACGTCGGCATCTCCTCCCCAGTCTCGGTGGTGGTCTCGAACGCTAATTAGGGTAATAACTTACTTGGTTCACCCACAAGTACGAGGATCGGATTATGCCTAGCCTGCTCGGTGAGGTCAGAACATTCTTTTGGGCCGTATTACTGCTCGATCTATGCGGCCTGAAACATCGCATTAAAGGGATCGTCGTCGGTAACGCCGTTGGGCAGGTTCTGGACAGCAGCTT
>PMUN01000074.1 GCA_003166875.1 Bryobacterales bacterium
AGATTGGTCAATATCTGGCGCAGGCGGGAGGCATCGCCTTTCAGGAACTGCGGAATCTCAGGCGAGACGCGCGAGTGGATGCGGAGGCCCTTCGCGCTAGCCTGGACGCCCAGAAGCTGGATGACTTCTTCGATGGTCTGACGCAGGTTGAAGCATCTATTTTCGATGACGATCTTGCGCGCCTCGATCTTAGAAAGGTCCAGGATGTCGGCAATGAGGGACAGCATAGTCCGTCCGCTAGTCAAGGCCACAGTGGCGTATCGCCGTTGCTCGGGAGTGAGCTCTGTTCCGAGTAACAATTGGACCATGCCCAGGACGCCGTTCATCGGTGTGCGGATCTCGTGACTCATGTTGGCCAGAAAACGGCTCTTGGCCTGATTGGCAGCGTCCGCTCCCTCCCAGGCGTGAATCAGCTCCTCCTCGGAATGTTTTCGCTCGGTTATATCCTCCGCAATTCCGACGATTCGAATCAGTTGCCCCGCCTGGTCGCGAATGGGGGACGTTTTGGTTCGGATATGTTTCTCCTGTCCGTTCGGCGTTAGAATGCGGTATTCTGCCTCGACGAGTTCACCCCGCAGTTGCATTGCGATTAGTACACGGGCCCGGTCCACATCATCGGGATGGATGGCCTCCTGCCATGACATGGGATCCCGATAAACGCTTTCGCAGCTCCGGCCCCAAACCAGTTCATAGGCAGGGCTGATATAGACGGTCTCGTCGCCCGTCGGGGTCAAGATAAAAAACACTTCCCGGATGTTTTCCGCCAACTGGCGGAACTTCTCTTCGCTGCTTCGCAGGGCCTCCTCGGCTTGCTTGCGCTCTGTGATATCTCGAAAGAACCACACGCGTCCCCGCTGCCCGCCGTCCCTCCGCAGGCTGGTGGAATAGCGTTCCAGTGTTCGGCCATCCTTTAACTCAATTTCGCAATGGTCGTTCGCAGTTGGATCGTCGTATAGTTCTCGGGCGCGCTTTATGAAAGCCTCGGGATCTTTCACCAGTCTGGAGTTGTTTGCCAGGAGTGGCCGATCCACGCCACTAGCGGTGCTGGCCGGGGGGATCTGCCAAATATCTAAAAACTTCTGGTTGTGCGACAAAATAACACCTGCATCGCTCACGACGAGAATTCCGTCGAGCGACGCCTCAAGAATGGCGCGGACTAAAGAGTGTTGAACCTCGTCGGCGTGCTTGCGCTCCGTGATGTCTTCCACATAGATCACATGACCTACTACGGAGGCGCCGCAGTCCGCACGTACCACATGGATCTTGGTCCGAGTCCAGACCACCGCTCCACTACGGTGCAGGAAGCGTTGTTCCACTTCCGAGCACCCGTCCGTAAGCTCGAAAAATTCGGTGAGCTCCCGATCGTCGGGATGGATCAGTTCCTCCCAGAAACGGCCCAGCATTTCTTGCTCGGAATACCCTAGCATCCGGCAAAAGGCCGCATTCGTCTGCGTGATCCGCCCATCCAACCCGCTCACGCACATACTGAACGGTGCCTGTTCGAAGACCGAACGGAAATGGTCCTCAAAGTCCATTCATGTTGACTTATCGGCAGGCTTCCAGGACTGTTCTTGGAAAAGCTGGGGCGAAGGGCACCGGCTCCCTCACGGTCGCGGTTCGGTAACACTCTTCTTTCCGAGCCGCGAGCGTAGGCGACCGGTGCTTTGAATTTTTCAGGGACTCTCACGGTCGCGGTTCGGTAACATTCTCAGAAAGTTGAGCAGCCGGTGGCCTGAATCGCCTATAACATCACCAATCCACGGCGGATGGCTTGCGAAACAGCTTCCGTCCGGCTCCCGGCGCCGAGTTTCGCGAGGATCGACGCTACGTGGGTCTTGACGGTGTGCTCGGAGATCCCGAGGCTATGAGCGATCAGCTTGTTGCTCTGTCCTTCGGCTATCAGGTTCAGCACTTCCAGCTCGCGATCGCTCAGAGGTTCGGCGAGTGCGTCGCCAGCCGGGCGGACATCCCTTAGAAGCTCCGTGAGCGATCCAGCCGTGATAGCGACCAAGCCCGCGTGGACGGCTTGAATCGCACTCTCGATTTCTTCCGGCGTCGCTTCCCGCGAAATGACGCCGCGAATGCCGGAGCGTAGCGCAGCGCTTACGAGCGCCGCATCCGAAGTATCGAGCAGAAGCACCGCAGGCTGGGACGATTGTTCCGGTAGCACGTCTCCGGGATCCATCAGCAGCACATCGGCTTCGAACTCGGCTGAGTTGATCAGCGCCCAATCCAGGGCGCCTGCCAACTCGAGGGACGAACTGGATCGGACGACGCTTTCAAGCCCGGCTCGCACCACGCTCGATCGCGCCGCCACCACAACGCGAATCACGCCGCCCTTACCGCTTCCACGGCGACTTGCGCCACCACTTTCCGAATCTGGTTGCTCGATCCCCGGCGAAACTCCAGTTCCAGTTGCCCGCCGTGGTTGGAATGGAGCGCACCTTCCAGATCTTCGGCGGAACGGAACGGCCGGCCTGCGGCGCCCACCAGCAGATCGCCCGGAAGCAGCGAAGCTCGCTCGGCGGGCGACTGAGAGGCGATCTCTAGAACCAGAAATCCAACGCGCCCAGCATCTCTCGCCAACGGTACCGGCCGGGCCGTGACGCCAAGATACGCGTGGCCACTAGACGTTCTGGCCAAAAAATGCGCCACGGACCCGGAAGGAATGGCTAACGCGAGTCCTCCGGCGATCATTGTATTGAGTCCCACCACCTGGCCTTGTGCGTTGGCCAGCGGACCGCCTGAATTGCCCGGCGCCAATCGAACGTCGCTTACCACCCAGCGCCGCTCCGCGAAGCCCGCCCGTGCGCCCACGCTGTGAATAACACCGGTGCTTACCGCGCCGATGAATCCGTAAGGGCTGCCTACCGCAATTACGAGTTCACCGGGACGCAAGGCATCGGAGTCGCCGGGGATGGCGCTGGCCAGGCCGTCAGCATCCACTTGCAATGAAGAAAGATCTCGACGGCGGTCCGTATTTCGAACCCGAGCCGCGAGCCGGCGGCCATTCCAAAATTCCACTTGAACACGTCCACCCTGTATGCCATGCGCCTGTACGACATGCGCGTTCGTTACCACCTGTCCGTCCTCGCTCCAGACCACACCTGACCCGCGGCTCGCTCCGCCCGCGAGCACCTGCACCGTCACGCGCCGGAGCCTCTCGGTAACCTCACCAAA
>PMUN01000192.1 GCA_003166875.1 Bryobacterales bacterium
TAGCGCCGCCCCTCGCCTCGCGAACGCAGATTGCAAAACGAACCCAATTCCTCGCGACAAATGACCGCGTTTTGGAGGCTGACGATTACCTCTCAGCCCAGGATCTGGAGGAAGGAGCCCTCGGCCGCGTCCTGCACCAGCAAGCCCGCGCCGCAGCAGCCGAGCCTACGGAGGCCTTCATGTCGGCGCACTAGAATAGCCCCGCTTGGCCGCCCATTGCATTGTCCGCATGACAGGGAATGTCCCTCTGGACCCGGCCTCGGAATGCCGCGCGCCCTATTTCACGCTGATCGAATACGGCATCACTTTCATGAATCCGCCTTTTGCCAGCGCGCCCACTGGCAGATTCCCCAGAACCTGCTCCAGCTTTGACTCCAGCGCATTTGACTCATCGGCGCGCCCGAAAAGCACATCCAAAATGCTGCGCTTCCCTGGAAACGGCACCAACGTGATGCGGTCGGAAGCAGCGAAGTGCGCGCGCTGCCGCACCAATTCCACCGCGCGATCCAGACCACCCAACTCATCCACCAATCCGTTCTGTTTAGCCTGCGCGCCCAGCCACACGCGCCCCTGCGCCAACGGTTCAATCTGGTCGAACGTCTTTTTGCGGCCATCGGCGACCCGGCTGACGAACGATTTGTAGAACGCATCGATCTGGCCGCTGATTTTCTGGCGCTGCTCGTCATTCAAAGGCGTGTAGTCCGAGTCCAGATCCGCATATTGCCCACGCTTGAGCATCTGTTTGTTCACACCGATCTTGTCGTAGAGTCCGTGCAGGCTGATCCGCGCGAAGATCACTCCAATGGAGCCGGTCAACGTATTGGGATAAGCCACAATCGGATCGCCCGTCATGGAGATGAAATAGCCGCCCGAAGCCGCCAGGTCGCTCATCGAAATCACAACCGGCTTCTTCTTGCTCAGATTCTTGGCTTCGTGCAGGATGTCGTCCGATGCCACGCCGTCGCCGCCCGGCGAATCCACGCGAATGATAACTCCCCGTATGGACGAGTCGTCTTCCACTTGCTTGAGCAGCTTGATGAAGCCGGCCGCGGTGATGCCTTGGTCGTCTGAGCTGGAATTTCCCGAGCCGCGCGTAATCTCACCTTCGCCAATCACCAGCGCGATGCGCCGGTTCACTCCGCCGGAAATCGGTGGCGTCTTGCTATAAGCCTTGGCCGACAGTTTCGTCAGCGCGGTTTGCTTGAGCCGGATCTTCATGTCGTCAGCGGCCTGGTCTTCGTAGCCGAACGCATCGATCAAACCGTTGGCCAGCGCTTCATTCGCCATGAACGGTCCCTGATCGATAATGGCCTTTACAGCATCCGCCTGCTTCTTCCTGCCTTGCGCAATGGTGTCGATCAAGTTCCCGTAATACTGATCCAGAATTTGGTCCAGGACTTCATGCGTCTCAGGCGTCATGGATGTCTGCGTCAGCATGTCGCCCGCGTCTTTGTACTTGCCGGCATGGATCACATCCGCATGGATGCCCAGTTTGTCGAAAGTGTTCTTGATGAAAACCGCTTCCACGCGGAGGCCTTTGAGATCGAGCGAATCCTCCGGCGCGAGGAAAATCTTATCGGTCGCGCAGGCCAGGTAATATTCACGCGCGCTCGGACTCCGCAGAAAGCTGATAATCGGCTTGCCGGATTTCTTGAACTGCAGGATCTCGTCGTGGATTTCCTGCATTTTGGCCCAGCCGATTTCCAACCCGCGCGGCTCGAAAATGATTCCCTTGACGCGCGAATCCGCGGCCGCTTTCCGGAAGGTGTCCCAAACCTGCTCCACGGTCAGCGGAGTCTGGTCCTGGAACATGGGCAGCGGAATTTCAGGCTGGGATTTCTCGGGGACTTCGCCTTCGAGCTTAAAAACCAGCGTCGATCCGTCCGCAACCGAGACCGGCCGCTCGCCGAACGATCCGACCAATTTCACCACGGCAAAAATCAGAATCAGCGCGGTAAGCCCGCAAACAGCAACACCCACCACTAATCCGATCACAAAGTTCTTCATGGCCGCTCCCTTTAGTAGATGCCCCGCGCGGGTGGATGCTTTCGTGTTTTATGCAAGACGCCGGCTTTACTGACCGCTAAGAATCAGATCGAAGCGGCGGCTCACATCGGCAAGGTACTCTTTGTTCCCGCCGTCCAGTTCCACCGTCGCCGATCCTTGATAGCCGATCTCCTTCAGCGCCCGGTACACTTCCTTCCAATCGATGTCTCCATCGCGTAGGTTCACAAAATCCGCCACCCGCTTCTTGATAGTGCGGTCCTCTCGGAACGAGAAGTCTTTTATGTGCAGTTTGACAATCCGTTTCCCGAGCGTCCGAATCCAATCCTGCGGGTAACCGTAGAGCACCACGTTGCCGACGTCGAAATACGAGCGGACCCAAGGGCTTTGGAACTCATCCACGTAACGCGCCATTTCCAGCGGACTCAGCAGGAACTTGTTCCAAACCTCTTCCACCGCGATGATCACCTTCACTTCTTCGGCTAGCGGAAGAATCTTGCGGATCTGCGTCTGCGACCGATCCCACGCTTCTTGATAGCTGGTCTCGGGATTCACCACCGCCGGAACCACCAGTACAGTGTCAGCACCCCACATGCTGGCATTGCGGAAGCTGGTCTTCAGCCCCTCCATGCTCTTGGCCACAACATCGGGGTCGCGCGAGGAAAGCGGATATTTCCAGTGATCGCGATTCATCACGGAGTGAATCCGGATGCCGGTTTTCTTGCTCGCGGCGAGGATCTCCTCGGCTTGACGCTGGTCGTCGGTGGTGCCGCATTCGGTCTGTTCGAAACCGGTATCGCGCGCGAGCTGAAACCGGTCCAGGATGCTGAGTTGAGAGGGCAGCATGCTGAACAGAACCGCTTTGTGGATGGGCAGCCGTTCAGAAGCCGCGGCGCGGAGCGCGAGGCCGGAGGCCGAGGCGGCCAGGAAGGTTCGTCGAGTCATGCGAACTCATTCTACACCGTTGGCGTACAGAGCTCGGAAACGGCGTACTGGCGGGTCTTCCGAATCCAGGAAATCCTCGAACGACAGCTCGCGCAGGCCGATTTCCGTAAAGTGATTCAATTCCCTGCGAGTCAGCGGCCACGGCATCTCGCCTCGCGGATCATTTTCATCGCGTGCACGGGCGATCACCAGCAGCCTTCCGTCTTCCGCGACAAAACCGGCCGCGTTTTCCATCGCCCGAGCGCGTAGCTCCGGCGGAAGCACCTGCAACGTGTTCGATTCCAATACAAAATCGAACGCGCGGAACCAACTGTCCGGAGGCTGCAGAAGATCGGCGGCCACATACTCGACACGGCTGTCAAGGAACCTGCTGCGGCAGCTCTGAATTGCGGATTCGGAAACGTCAAAGGCCGTGGTGGCGAATCCCCATTCCGCGAGTTGCTCCGCATCGTCTCCTAGACCGCACCCGACGGTCACCGCCGTTTTGCCGGCGGACGGAATAGGCTGATCCCTCCAGAAATTCAGCAGGTTTGGACTCGGCCGAAGTTCCGCCCAAGGAACAATGCTTTTGCCCTCATCGGCTTCCCGATACAACCGCTCGAACCAACCGGTAGGATCGCCCTTGGCGATGTATTCGGCGGCAAGCTGTCTGGCGCGCGTGCGGTCCGGCATTCGGCTTAGCATCATGATACGATCTCGGCATGATTATCGGCGCCCAGCTTCCCTCAGTCGACGCCGGCGGCGGATGGCTGATATTTGCACTGCCTCCCGCGGAGGTCGCGGTGCATCCCGCCCACGACGACTCAGGCGCGCAGCCAACGCATTCCAAAAATCTTGACAGGGCGCGACATGAAGGTGACGGTTTTCGAAAAGCCCATTTTCTGAGATGGAATGAGAAGGCCGGTCCCCAGCGGGATGCGATAAGCTCCCAATGGATACGCACTCGAGGTGCAAAAAGGAGAACCGGCCATGAAGAAGAATAGCACTTGTCTGAAGAGTCCGAAGCG
>PMUN01000286.1 GCA_003166875.1 Bryobacterales bacterium
ATGACGCCAGAATCCCCTGTCTTGTGAAAACTATGTGACATTCGGATGCCATCCTGCGCGCGTGTTGTTATCCCGCGCAGTTTGCTCCGATTGCCAATCGGCGCGCAGGCTTACCAACCTGCTCCACACCCTGAAACTGCCCCATTACCGGATACCGAGTAACATAAGTCAATATGCTAATGAAGCACCTCCTGTCTGCTTCCGCCTTGTCGGCGTTCCTGTCCCTGTCGGCGAGTTCCACCACGCTTCCTCCACCCGAATACCAGAAACTCACGCACGACATTTACAAGCAACTGATCGAGATCAATACCTCCTACAGCACCGGCGCCACCACGCCGGCCGCGCAAGCGGTAGCCGAGCGGCTTAAGGCCGAAGGTTTCCCGGCGTCCGACATCCAGGTGCTGGGCGCCGCGCCGCACAAGATGAACGTTGTCGTGCGTTATCACGGAACCGGTCAACGCAAACCTCTGCTGCTGCTCGCGCATCTGGATGTAGTGGAAGCGAAGCGCTCGGATTGGTCGATGGATCCGTTCCTGCTCACCGAAAAGGACGGCTTTTACTATGGGCGCGGAACCATCGACGACAAAGCCCAGGCCGCTATCTGGATCGCGAACCTGATCCGTTATAAGCGCGAGGGCTTCAAGCCGGACCGCGACCTCATCGTCGCCCTCACGGCGGACGAAGAAGGAGGCGGTCCCTACAACGGCGTGGTCTGGCTGCTGAAAAATCATCGCGACCTCATCGACGCCGAATTCTGTCTCAATGAGGGCGGATGGGGCTACATGGTGGATGGCAAGCGTGTGTCGAACAACGTGCAGGTGAGCGAGAAGTACGTCGGCAACTATCGCCTGGAAGTAAAGAACAAAGGCGGCCACAGCTCGTTACCGGTTCCCGACAATGCGATCTACCGGCTGGCGGAAGCGTTGGTTCGCCTATCGAAATATAATTTTCCAGTCCAGACCAACGATGTGACTAAAGCATTCTTAGAGCAAATGGCCAAGATTCAACCAGAGCCAGTGTCGTCTCAGATGAAAGCCGCGGCTGCGGGATCGACAGACGCGATGGAAAAACTGTCGGCGGGTTCGACGCAATTCAACGCCACATTGCGTACCACGTGTGTGGCCACTATGCTCGACGGCGGCCACGCTCTGAACGCCCTGCCGCAAACCGCCGGTGCGATGGTGAATTGCCGCATTCTTCCTGAAATGAAGCCGGAGGAAGTTCTCGCCACTTTAAAGAAGGTGGTCGCCGACGACCAAGTTTCGATTACCGTAGGGCGCGAAATGGACGCGGGCCCCCCATCGCCGATGCGTCCGGATCTCTTCCGAGCGGCTTCTCGCATCACCGATAGTATGTGGCCGGGAGTTCTCGCCATCCCAACCATGGTGATGGGCGCCACGGACGGTCTGTATTTGCGAAGCGCCGGCATTCCCACCTACGGAATCCAAGGAATTTTCATTGACGATTTTCGCGCGCACGGCCGCGATGAGCGCGTAGGGATCAACGATTTTTATGAAGGATCGGTGTTCCTGTACGACCTAGTGAAATCCCTCGCCGGAAACTAACCGTGGCGCACGCACTCGNNTTCACACTCGTGTGAACGCGTGTTCCGAGGAGTGCGAACACGGCACGCAAAAGTGCGTGCGCTACAATAGGGATTCCCGCCTATGCTCAAAACGGTCCCCGACATCCTGGCCCAAATTGTCGAGCATAAGAAAGCCGAGCTCGTCCAGCGTGTGGGTGGGATTGCACGCGCCGCCGAGGATTCTGTCGCGCACCGCCGGGATTTCTTGTATGCCATCACCAGCCGCCAGCCTGCCATCATCGCTGAAATAAAAAAAGCGTCACCGAGCCGAGGCGTGCTGCAGGAGGATTTTGATCCGGTTTCAATTGCGGAGGCGTATCAGCAAGGTGGCGCGGCCGCGCTATCCGTCCTCACGGACAAAAAACATTTCAAGGGCAGTTTGGCGGATCTTGAAGCGGCGCGAGCCGCGGTAAGCTTGCCAGTCTTGCGCAAGGATTTCACCATCGACAGTTACCACGTGCACCAGGCAGCCGCGCATGGTGCGGATGCGATTCTGCTGATTGCCGCCATCCTCACTGAGCATCAGATGCGCGACTTTCGCGAGTTGGCGGAGACCTACCGCATGTCCGCCTTGGTGGAAGTGCACGATGAAGAGGAGCTGAAACCGGCAATCGCTTCCGGCGCCCGCATTATCGGAGTGAACAATCGCGATCTGCACACATTCAAGGTGGACCTCACGGTTTCGCTGCATCTGGCCGGCAAGATTCCCGATGGCATAGTCAAAGTCACCGAGAGCGGCATCCATTCCTCCACCGATGTCCAACGTCTTCGCGCGGCCGGCTACCAGGCCTTCTTGGTGGGCGAGCATTTGATGAAATCGGGCGATCCTGCACAAGCCTTGCGGGCGCTCTTGTCATGATGGTCAAGATTTGCGGCATCACAAACTGCGATGATGCAGTGGCCGCGGTGGAAGCCGGAGCGTCCGCCATCGGATTCAATTTTTATCCCCATAGTCCGCGCTACATTTCACCTACCGGCGCGGGCCTCATCGCCGAGAAGATTCCCGTCAACGTATGGAAGGTTGGCATCTTCGTGGGTGAAACCGCGGAATCGGTGGCCAAGATTGTACTCAGCGTCGGGCTGGATGTGGCACAGTTGTACGGAATGTCGGAAGCGCGCGGAATCCGTATATGGCGTGCCTGCCGAAACAACGAGGGCATCTCCTCCGGCCTAAGCGACCAGACGGTGGAAGCACTTTTGCTCGACGCGCCCTCAGAATCAGAAGGTGACGAGGAGTACGGTGGCACGGGCCGGACCTTCGATTGGCCCAGCGCGAAAGGTCTTCCGAAGAAAATCATCATCGCCGGTGGCCTGGACGCATCCAATGTCGGCCGTGCGATCGAGGAAGCGCAACCATGGGGCGTAGACGCGTGCTCGCGCCTCGAAAAATCCCCAGGCCTAAAAGACCACGACAAAATGTGCGAGTTCATAAAAGCCGCTCTCAAAAGTTGAATCCATGACGTCACCTCAGCCCCCAGCCCCCAGTCCCCAGTCCCCTGACTCCGGAGGCCACTTCGGCCCCTACGGTGGCCGCTACGTTCCCGAAGTCCTGATGGCGCCGCTCGAGCAACTGGAGCAGGCCTATCTCGAAGCGCGTCTCGATCCCGAGTTTCAAGCCGAACTCAAGGATCTGCTCGCGAACTATGCCGGACGCCCCACGCCCCTCTATCACGCCAAGCGGCTGAGCGAAATTTCGGGTGGCGCAAAGATTTATATCAAGCGTGAAGACCTGTTGCACACCGGCGCGCACAAGATNNACAAGATCAACAACTGCCTGGGACAAGCGCTGCTCGCACGCCGCATCGGCAAAAAGCGCATCGTCGCCGAAACCGGAGCTGGCCAGCATGGCGTGGCAAGCGCCACGGTTTGCGCGCTCTTTGGCCTGGAATGCGTCGTCTACATGGGCGAAGAGGACATGCGGCGGCAGCGCCTAAACGTTTTTCGAATGCGGATGCTGGGCGCGAAGGTTGTCGGCGTGGCTAGCGGCAGCCGCACTTTGAAGGATGCCATTAGCGAAGCCATGCGCGATTGGGTGACCAATGTGGAAACCACACATTATCTGCTAGGTTCCGCATTGGGCGCGCATCCCTATCCGATGATGGTCCGCGATTTTCACCGCGTGATCGGAGAAGAGACGCGCAGACAAATCCTGGAGCGCGAGCACCGGCTGCCGGATTCGATTTTCGCCTGTGTCGGCGGTGGCAGCAACGCCATCGGAATCTTCCATGCTTTTCTAGGCGACTCGGGCGTTCGTTTGATTGGAATTGAGGCCGGCGGGCGTAGCGCTGAGCTCGGCGCGCATGCCGCGCGGTTCTCCGGCGGATCGCCCGGCGTTCTTCACGGCGCTTACAGCTATCTTTTGCAGGACACCGACGGCCAAGTATCGCTGACACATTCGGTCTCCGCGGGCCTGGATTACGCGCTGGTCGGACCAGAGCATGCGTGGCTACGCGATCAGGGCCGCACCGAATACGTGTCCGCCACGGATCAAGAAGCGCTCGAAGCCGCCCGAACGTTGGCGCATCTCGAAGGAATTATTCCCGCACTAGAATCCGCGCACGCGGTGGCCGAAGCTGTGCGCCGCGCTCCGGGCAGCAAAGATCAACTTTTCATCATCAATCTCTCCGGACGCGGCGACAAAGACACCGACATTTATCGTGAAAACCTAAAGGAGCTGGATGAGCCAGACCAGAATCGGCCGGCTCTTTGAACGGCTGCGGACGACGGAACGCCGTCCGGCCTTGATCGCCTACATCACCGCCGGAGATCCCTCGCCCGATCGCACGCCGGAATTAGTTGCCGCGCTCGAACGTGGTGGCGCGGATCTGATCGAGCTCGGTGTTCCTTTTTCCGATCCAATCGCTGACGGTCCGGTAATCCAGCGCGGATCGGATCGCGCGCTGAAGGCTGGTACCAGAGTCTCGACGGTGCTGGATATCGCCGCCGAGATTCGCAAACGCTCCGAGATTCCGCTGCTTCTGTTTACCTATATGAATCCCGTGTTGCATTACGGTTTGGAGGCGCTCGCGCGTGATGCAGCCGCGCGTGGAATCGACGGATGTCTGCTAATCGACCTGAGCGTCGAAGAGGCCGAGCCTTATGTCGGCGCAATGCGGAACGCCGGTCTCGACACGGTCTTCCTGGCCGCCCCCACCAGCACTCAGCGCCGTCTGGAGTTAGTGGCGAAGTATTCCACCGGCTTCGTTTACCTGGTTTCAAGAACCGGCGTCACCGGGGAACGTTTTACAGTTTCCGACGCCGTGACGCCGCTGGTGAACGCCATGCGAAAAGTTACAGCACTGCCGCTCGCCGTCGGATTCGGAATTTCTAATGCTGACCAGGTCCGCACCGTAGGCACGATTGCGGATGGCGTCATAGTCGGCACCGCGATCGTGCGAGTTGTGGAGCAGAACGCCGCCAGCGCCGATCTTCCCGCCAAGCTCGAAGCCCTAGCCCGCGAGCTAGCCAGTGGTTTACCATCGAAGAATCCATGAGCATGGAAGCGCTGGCCGAGTACCGCAAACGCATCGACATCCTGGATGTGAAAATCCTAGGGCTGCTGAATGAGCGGACACGTGTGGTGGAAGAGATCGGGCGAATCAAGCAGAAGCTCAAGATGCCCATCTATGAGCCCAAGCGCGAAGACCAGGTGTTCCACAACGTCACAACCGCGAACCAAGGCCCGTTGAGTGCGGAAGCCGTGCAGCGAGTCTTCGAGCGCATCATAGATGAAATGCGCAATATCCAGAAGGACAAAATGCTGTAGCGGTCCCCGTAGCGCAAGCCTCCGGCTTGCCGTGTTCGCACTCTTGCGAACACCAGGCGTTCACACGATTGTGAACGCGGCACGCAAAAGTACGTGCGCTACATACCTAAGGAGGTCTCCGCTCGAACATGGAAACTCTGCTCAGTGACTTCAGGTACGGCGTTAGATCCGTCCGGAAGGACTGTCGTTTCGCGGCGATGGTTGTGCTGACGCTCACCATCTGCATCGGCGCCAACACCGCGCTATTCACCATCGTTAACTCCGTCCTGCTGCAACCGCTGCCGGTGCCGGGCGCGGACGCTATCATCCTGATGTCGAATAAGTACCCGAAAGCGGGGAGCGGCGATTCGAGCATGAGCAGCAGCGGCGACTATTACGACCGTCTGCGCGCCGTCACTGTATTTCAGGATCAAGCGATGTATGAGCCGATCGCTCTCACCCTCAACGAACACGGCACTGCTGAGCGGATTCCCGGTATGACCGCCACGCCCTCGCTGTTCCGGCTCTTGCAAGTTGCACCCGCCCTCGGCCGCGTCTTCATGGATAGCGAAAGCGAGGTCGGAGCTCATCTGAAAGTGATTCTCAGTTACGCGCTGTGGCAAAAGCTCTATGCCGGCGACCTTACTGTACTGGGACGCGAACTCCGTCTCAACGACCGTCCCTTTCAGATCGTTGGCGTTATGCCGCGTAACTTTCTTTTTTGTCGATCCCGAAGTCCGCTATTGGGTGCCTCTCGCCTTTACTCAAGACCAAAGGACGGCCCACCACGCCAACAATTGGTTCAATATCGGACGCCTGAAATCTGCGCAACCATCGCGTCCGCGCAAGGCCAGATCGACGCGTTGAACGCCGCCAACCTGGAACTGATGGGGCCGCTGAAGCCAATTCTCATCAACGTGGGATTTCACACGGAAGCAGCCCCGCTGAAGGATTACCTGGTGAAAGATGTCAAGGGGACCTTGTTTCTACTCTGGGGAGGCGCCCACCAACTCGCCAACGTGAGTAAAACTTAAGATACCGCTCTCAATCCACTTCATACATCCAGTCCTTTCATTACCAAATTCAATTCCCGCCGAATATCGTCGAGGCGCACACCATCGGCTTTCAATTCGGCGATCATTTCCCGTAGCCGCCGCGCAAATTGCTCGCGCTTCTGCGGATCGGCCGTTCTCTTTCTCCGCTCCAACACCTGCGCGCCCCGCCGCCGCTTCAGGTCGAGCCAACCTTCGTCCGCCAGAATCCTGTAAGCTTCCGCAACGGTATTAAAGTGGACGCCCAGCTCGAAAGCCAGCTCCCGCACCGGCGGCAACAGGTCGCCGGCATGCAGCGCGCCATCCACCAAAAATGTTCGGAGCCCGTCCACGATACTGCCTTGTCAAGTACCCAGCAGCCGGCTTCCTTACGGTCGCGGTTCGGAAAGAGGTGTTACCGAACCGCGACCGTAAGGGAGTCGGTGCTCTGTCGATTGTTTCGAAACCGAGCTACTAAACGACCGTGCGCTTCCACGTCCCGCGCCGGAACCACAGCACCCCCAGCAGCGCCAGCAGCGAGTCCGAAACCACCACCGCGATGAAGGCTCCACGCGGTCCCAGACTAGTGTGGAAAGCCAACAGCCAAGCTACGGGAATCTGACACACCCAGAAACAAATCAGATTCAGAACCGTCGGAGTGAAAGTATCGCCCGCGCCATTGAATGCCGCCGTCACCACCATGCCGTAGGCGTAAGAAATGTTGCCGTAGCTCAGCAGCCGCAGGCCCGTGACCGCTATGGGAACCACTGCTGGATCGCTTGTGAAAAGCGCGATAATTCTCTCGGCGAACGCAATAAAGATCAGCCCCACCGCGCCCAGGAACACCATGTTGTAGAATCCAGTGCGCCACACCGAAAGTTCCGCTCGCTCCGGCTTTCCGGCCCCAAGATTCTGACCCACCAACGTCGCCGCTGCATTGCTCATTCCCCAGGAAGGCAAAATCGCAAAGATTATGATCCGGATGGCCAGCGTATTGGCTGCGGCGGCCGCGCTGCCGAAGCTTGCGATGATGCGCACCACCCCGATCCAACTCGCCATTTGCACCAGGTATTGGAAAATCGCACTCAACGAAAGCCGGATCATTCGCGCCATCACGGCGAAATCCAGACGCACCTGCGGAGCACGAATCACGAAGCGGCCGCGCCCCGAAGTCAGTATCCAAAGTTGAAACATCACGCCGATGCCACGCCCAATGGTGGTGCCGACCGCTGAGCCCGTGACGCCCAGCCGCGGAAACGGACCGATTCCGAAAATCAGGCACGGATTCAAACAAATATTCACGATGTTAGCGATCCACAGCGCGCGCATTGCAACCACCGCATCGCCCGCACCGCGAAACACCGCATTGATCAGGAACAGTAGAAAAATAGTTGCGCTGCCTCCAAAGATCATCCGCGTATAACCGGTACCGATCTTTACTACGTTTTCCGTCGCACCCATCAGGCGCAGCAGGTCCGCTGCATAGAAGTACCCCACCGCGGCGGCTATCCCCGAAACCACTAAGCCAACCACGATTGCCTGAACCGCCACCAGACCCGCCGCCGCTTCGTCCTTCTCGCCAATGCGCCGCGCCACCATTGCTGTGGCGCCCATGCTGAGCCCCAAAGCAATCACGAATACGATAGTCAGGCAGGTCTCGGTCAGCCCAACGGTGGTGATCGCATCCGCTCCCAGGTGCGCTACCCAGAAGACGTCCACCACGCCGAACAGCGATTCCATGATCATCTCGAGCACCATTGGGACCGCCAGCAACACGATGGCTCGGCCGATGCTGCCTTCGGTGAAATCCTGGCTCGACCCCATCACCGCTTCGCGCAGCGAGGGCCAGAATCCGGGAACACGCGCTTCCGTGGCGTTGCCGTTACTCATGGGAATCTGATTCTGGGAGCGAGCTAACTGTCCCTCTAGTGTAACGCGGGCCGCAACGCACCACCTCGCACACGCGTCATACTATTTCTTGTGGCTGTCTTCGACGATGAACTTGCGCAGATTGTCGCTGATCTGAACCGTGTCGCGCCCGGGTCGCGGCAAGCGCAACAACTCCCGAGCGGGCAGGGAACTGCCACGCTCGACCAATTGCTGGTGTTTGCAGCGCGCCAAGGCGCTTCCGATGTGCTGTTGATCTCGGGCGTCCCAGTTTCCATGCGTGTAAACGGTGCGCTGACGCCTGCGGCTGGTCCCGCGCTGACTGCCGAAGATACGCGCAACCTGCTGCTGCCTTTGCTGGTCCCCAAGCAATACCAGGACCTGCAACAGAACAAATCGGTGGATTTGTGCTTTACGCGCGAAGGGATCGGACGCTTCCGCGCTAACGTCCATCATCAGAGAGGAACACTGGCGGGCAGCATCCGCCTGCTCCCCGACAAAATTCCGACCCTTGAATCCCTCCATCTTCCAGCCACGCTCCGCCGTTTGGCCGAATCGCGCCAGGGATTGATCCTCATCACTGGTCCCACCGGCTGCGGCAAGAGCTCGACACTGGCTGCGTTAGTCGACTTGATCAATGCCCAGCGCCGCAATCACATTGTGACCATCGAGGATCCCATCGAATTCATGCACGCCAATCGCAGCTCGATCGTCGAACAGATCGAGGTGGGAACCGACTCTCCGGATTTCGCCAGCTCCGTGCGTGGCATCCTGCGTCAGACTCCCGACGTGATTCTGGTGGGAGAAATGCGCGATCCGGAGACCATTGCCACTGTTCTTACCGCGGCCGAGACCGGGCATCTGGTGCTTTCGACGTTGCATACCAACGATGCCGCGCAATCGGTTTCACGCATTTTGGACTCTTTCCCAGCCGGAAACCAGCCTCAAATCCGCCAGCAAATCTCGCTCGCTCTGCTGGCGGTAATCGCGCAACAGTTGATCCCTTCCACGAACGATCGCGAACGCTATCCGGCAGTTGAGATTATGATCGCCACACACGCGGTGCGAAACTTGATTCGCAGAGGGGAAGACCACCAGATCCACAGCGCCATCGGAACCGGCCGCGCCGACGGAATGATCACCATGGAACAATCGCTCGCGGAACTGGTGAACGCCGGCAAAATCAGCCGCGATGCAGCGCTAGCTCATTGCTTCCGCCTGGAAGAACTACGCCAGTATCTCCACGGGTAACCGTGGCGCACGCACTCGNNCACGCACGAGTGCGTGCGCTACTGATTCCCACTCGCATCCGGCACACTAGCCGGACGCGGCCTCTGGCTCGGATTCTGATAATTCGGGAAAGGTGGCCGATGCGGCGTCGGCGGCGGATTCTTCTCCAATTGCTCCATCGCGATCGCTACCGCCCGCTCCAGTTGCGGGTCGTGGCCGGCATGCACCGCCCTCGGATCGAGATCCACCTCTACGTCCGGCGCGACACCGTGGTTCTCCACATCCCACTGGCCCGACGGATTGAAAAATCCGAAATTGGGCGCCGTAACCGCGCCTCCATCCATCAATGTTGGATACTGCGAGACGCCAATCAGTCCACCCCAGGTGCGTTTGCCCACCAGCGTTCCGACGTGTGTGTGCCGGAACATCCACGGCATCATGTCTCCTCCCGAACCCGCCATTTCATTGGTGATCATCACCTTGGGCCCGAAGATCGCAGCCGCCGGCGTGCGGTAGATGGCGCCATAGCGCGGACTCCACCAGCCTTCCAACGGACGGTTCAACACGTCAATGACGTAGTCGGCCGCTTGGCCTCCGGCATTGAAACGCTCGTCCATGATGACGCCCTGCTTGTCCACCTGCGCGAAGTAATACCGGTTGAAGCTGGTGAATCCGCCCTGCCCGGTGTCCGGCATGTAGACGTACGCCAGCTTGCCGCCGCTCAACTGATCCACCTTGCGGCGATTTTCTTCCACCCACGCCTGATATCGCAATTGCTGTTCACTCGCCACCGGCATCACCGTTATCTCGCGCGAGTTCGCTCCCGCGGGATCTGGACCAACGCGCAGCACCACGCGTTTATCCGCCGTGCCTTCCAGCAGCCGCGATACGTCGTCGCTCCCTTTTAGATCCTGGCCGTTCACTGCCAGCAGATAATCGCCCGCCGAAACGTTAATCCCGGGTTGTACCAACGGAGCGCGCAACTGCGGGTTCCAACTTTCGCCGTTGTAGATTGTCTTGAATCGGTACCTGCCGTTGACGATCTCGTAGTCGGCGCCCAATAGCCCGCCCGGCACCTTCTTGGCCTCGGGGATGTTGCCGCCGCCGCCGCGCAGATGGCCGGAGGTAATCTCGCTCAGCATTTCGTGGAAAATGTAATTGAGATCCGAGCGTGAAGAAAGCGAATCAAGATACTTCTCGAACTCCTTTTCACCATCCGCCGCGTTGACACCATGAAGATTCGGATCGTAGAAGTAGCTCTTCTCGATCCTCCACGCGTCGTGGTACATCTGCTTCCACTCGGCAATAGGATCCACCTTCACTTCCATATCGCTTAAATGCAGAACACCTTCGCCGGGTTTGAGTGGCGCCGTAGCGGAAGCGATCACATATTCCGGTAGCGGCGGCGTGCTGCCTGGCCGTGGAGGAGCACCTTCGCCACCGCCACGGGACACGCGCAGCAGCATCTTTTCCCCATTCGCCGCCAGATCGAAGCCACTCACGCCGTCGGCCAACTTTTCAAGCTTGCGGGTCTTGAGCTCGAATTTCGAAAGCGTTCCACCCGCCGGCCCGCCTGGCCCTCCGCCGCGTCCGGCTTCAACGATATAAATCACACCTGTCTTACCGGCCGCGAGCATCTGAATTGCGCGAGGAGATATGGGCAGCGCGACCGTGCGCTGAATCAGCTTGTCGAAATCGATGCGAACCGGCTTGGGCGGCGTTTCGGCGGCAGCTTTCTCTCCGCGTCCACGACCCTCGCCAGCGGGCTTCTCTTCGGCGCTCTTGCTGTCATCCGTCTTCGCTTTTTCGTCCGACTTCGCGTCGCTCCCTTTTTCTTCATCGCTCTCGGGCGCCAGCGGAGAAGCGACATCATTCGGAAGCACAATCAGGTAGACACTGCGGGTGACGTCGTGCAGATCGCTCGACATATCCAACCCGCTGGATGTCGGGCCGTAGTTGGTACTCGCCGTGAAATAAAGATACTGGCCGCCTTTGTCGAACGCGGGAAAGCGCGCGTCGCTCAGCCCATCCGTCACCTGCGTACTCTTGCCGTCGCCCAACGAATAAATGTCAACGGCATGCAGGCGATTGGGAAGGTTCTTCACGTAAGCCAGCCACTTCGAATCAGGCGACCATGCGAAGTCACGATTGATCTCGTAGGCATAGTCCGTGTCCACTTTGGTCAATTTCCCGGATGCCACCTCGACATCCCACAAATGCAGCTGATTATCGTTGAATGCGATGTGTTTACTGTCGGGGGACCAACGCGGATCGAAATAGAACGCGGACTTGCCCTCCAGCGCAATCTTGTGCGCGTCACCGTCGCCGTTCTGCGGCTTGATATGCAGCGCGTACTCGCCCGACTCATCCGAAAAATACGCGATCGACTTACCATCCGACGACCAAACCGGCGTACGATCCATCACGCCCGGCGAATTCGTCAGATTGCGGATGTCGCCTTTCTCAGCGGGCGCGGTCAGGATCTCGCCATGTACTTCAAACACGGCACGGACGCCCGAGGGCGAAATTCTGGCGTTGCGAATCTCTCGCGCCACGTTTTGAACGTGCGGACGCACCTCAGCCAGATCGGCCTCGATCTCAATCGACACGGGGCTCTCTTTCCCGCTCGCGATATCGTAGAGGTGAATCTGCCCAAACTGTTCGTAGACAATTCCACCCGGACCCGCGCTAGCCGAATTGATGTCTCTACCCGTGTTCTTGATCAGCTCCGTGACCGCCTTGCTCTTGGGATCGTAGCTGAACAGAGTCATTTTTCCTGCATTGCGATCCGAGAGGAAATAAATTTTGTCGCCGATCCACATCGGATAAATGTCGTTGGAATCCGCGCGCGGGATTTTCTCGGTGCTCAAGTCGGCCAAATTCACGGTCCACAAATAACTGGCCTCACCCCCGCGATACCGTTTCCATGCCACAAAGTTGCTAAAGCCGGTTGCAAACTGGCCGCCATCCACCGGAGCGTAAACCATGCGCTTGCCATCCGCGGAATACGCGCCGAAAGTGGCCATCGGCAACGGCAGCACCTCGGGCAAACCGCCGTCGGGTGACACCGTGTAGAGCTGGTTATAGCGCGAGTAGCTGAGGCGATTGGAGCGGAACAGGATGCGCTTTCCATCGGGCGTCCATCCCACCACGCGATCGGCGTCCGGATGATAGGTAGCGCGCTTGGGCACGCCGCCGCTCGTCGGCATGCTGAACACATCAATATTGCCGTCATATTCGGCCGTAAACGCGACGGTATTGCCGTCCGGCGAAAAGGCAGCTTCGGTCTCCATGCCGGCCCCGGCCGTGAGCCGCGTGGCCACACCGCCCTGGCGCGGCACGCTCCACAGATCGCCGGCGTAAGAGAATACGATCTCGGTCTTGTTCATGGCCGGTTTCTGCAGTAGATGCAGACTGGCGCCAGCCCCGAACGCAACCGGAACCGTAGCCGACAGAAAAACGAGCAGAGCGGAATACCTCATAAACAAGCCTCCCGGTTGACCAGTGTATCGCACTGGCAAAATAGCCGGGAACTTTTTCGCCGTTCGCGACATTACAGTTACAGACGGCCGGTTTTAATCATGATCAGCGATGAAGCTTTGATGCTGGAGTTCCAGGGAGGGTCGCGCGAGGCATTTGAGGAACTTTTCGCGCGCTACAGGGAACCGCTTTACGGCTTCTTCCGTCGGCGGCTCGAAAGCAAGGAACGCGCCGACGATCTGACTCAGGAGACCTTCCTGGCAGTGATTCGCGCCACTTCCAGATATCAACCTCGCGCGCTGGTTCGAACCTATTTATATGGCATCGCCTTGAAGTTGCTGGCCGCCGAGCGCCGGCGGGATAAACGAAGCGATCCAACCCCGCAGACCGATGCTGTGGATGCCGCACTCGACAATTCACTCTGGGTCCGGCGCGCGCTTGAAAAACTCGACCCGTCGGAGCGCGAGATCCTGATGCTTCGTGAGTATGAGCAGCTCAGTTATTCGGAGGTCGCTGAATTGTTGCGGATTCCAGTGAACACGGTTCGATCCAGGTTGTTTCGGGCACGCATGGCATTGAAGAATCACCTGGAGCCAGCGGAAATGAGGCTCGAACATGACTAACCACCCCATCGAGCAAGAAGAATTAATGGCGTACCTCGACGGCGAGCTGCCTGTGGATCGCGCAGGCGTAGCAGCAGGACACCTCGAGCGATGTCGCGAATGCCAGTCGCTCGCTGCGGATTTGCAAGGCGTCTCACGGCGTTTGATGGAATGGCAAGTCAGCGTAGAGCAAGCCTCCGGCTTGCCGATGGTAGCCGCCGCGCTGAGAGGATCCGGCAACCAGCCCCGCAAGCGTCCGCGCAAGATATGGCGATGGGTGTGGGCCGTGGCAGGTATCGGACTGGCAGCGGTGCTGGTGGTGCCGTCGTTGCAACTTGCTTCCCGCAGACAGAAAATGCAAATGGTAGCCGACCAAATCGACGCGCTTCAAGCGCCGCGGCCAGCAGCAAAAGAGCAGCTTCAGCGGATCAGCAATGCGATGGTTGGCGTTCCCATGATCGTCCGCACTGCCGAGCTAACCCTAACCACCAACGAATTCGACAAAGCCCGTGCCACCCTCGAAGACATCTTGAAGCGCCACTCGGGCTACCTCGGCCAATTGAACGTCAACGCCCCAACCGGCGCCGCCCGCACCCTGGACGCAACCCTCCGCATCCCCACCAATCAGCGCGACGCTGCCATCGCGGAAGTCAAAAAGCTGGGCCGCGTGGAAGCCGAATCGCAAACCGGTGAAGAAGTCACCGCGCAATATGTCGATCTGGAGGCCCGCCTCTCCAACGCCCGCAACACCGAACAGCGCCTAACGGAAGTGCTCCGCGACCGAACCGGAAAACTGGCGGATGTGCTGGCGGTCGAGGAATCCATCAGCCGCGTCCGCGGCGAGATCGAGCAAATGGAAGCGGAGAAAAAGACCCTGGCGAAACGCGTGGAATTTTTAACGCTGGAAGTGAAAGTAACAGAAGACTACCGCGCACAACTCCACATGGCCCCGGATTCGATCCTCGGCCGCTTCCGCAACGCCGCCATCGCAGGCTACAAATTCATGCTCGAAGGCGTAGTCGGCCTGGTTCTGTTTCTGCTCAGCTATGGCCCCAGCCTTCTAATCTGCGCTGCGATTCTATTCTTCCCCGTGCGCTTCGCCTACAGGAAGCTGCGCCGGACTTAACCCATCCACTGTGGATTCTGTGCCGTTCCATCGAATATCGTCGTAGTCTTAAAGGGCTCGAACTTCCCGGTCAGCGCCGCGGTTTTCGTCTTCGCCAGCAGTTCTTCCATTTCCTGAGGACTCATCGGCTGGAACGTTTCCGCCGCATGAATGGCCTGCTCCAGACGCTCCATGGTCTCGCAGCCCGTAATTACCACCGACGTCGGAAGGCTCATCGCATAATGCAGGCACTCGATGGCCGTGACACCGCTGCCGCTGGTAAACACAATGCCTTCCGCGAGCGGTTTCATCCCCAGCACTGCGATGCCTTGCTCCACCAGCTTTGGAACCACTTGGTGCGTGAAGCTCCGAAAATGCGCATCCAGTACATTCAGCGGCATCTGGCAACTATCGAAGTGAAATTTGTGCGCAGCAGCCACTTCCAGCATGCGAAGATGCACCACCGGATCCTTATGTCCCGTGAATCCGATGTAGCGAATCTTGCCGGCTTTCTTCGCTTCCATTAATGCTTCCAGCGGTCCGTCCTCCGCAAAGAATCGATCCGGATCTTCCATGCGGATGTTCTCGTGGTATTGCATCAGGTCGATGTGATCCGTCTCCAGCCGCTTGAGCGATTCATCGATCTGCTTCGCGGTCGACTTCCTGGTGCGCCCATCGAACTTGGTCATCAGGAACGCCTTTTGCCGGTAGCCATCGCGCAACGCCCGTCCCATACGAAGCTCGCTCTCGCCATCGTGATAGTCCCAGCAGTTGTCCAGAAAGTTGATGCCGCGATCCACGGCCGCGCGGACGATGCGAATGCCCTCGTTAGCATCGGCCGGGCTCCCGATGTGAAACCCGCCCAGGCCGATCGCCGAAACCTTTTCGCCGGTCTTACCTAAAGTGCGATAGATCATGCCATTTGATTTGGTTTGGGCGGCGGCGGTTAATCCGATCGCCGCCAGCGCGCCCAAAGCTTCTCTGCGGTCCATTGTATATGAGCCACCTTTCCCGCGCGACGCGATGCCTTGCTCCAATCATGATACGCGATGTGCTTCTGCTCCAGGGATCGTCCCCTCTCTCTGACTTTCTGACACGCTACCCGGCAAAGACAACACGGTTCACTCCTGTAATCACTTTGTAAAAACTTGCCGCCGATTTCCTAACTCCTTAAGCAGGCTGGACCAATCACCACCGCACTTCTGATGCTCCAAGTGGACCTTCTCGTGCTCTAACCGTGACACGAGCTCAATTTGAGTTCGTCCCGCGTCTTGCTACCAGTATGCAAGGACAAGCATGTTTGTAAACCATCTTGATCAACCACGCCGCGCCAAATCGCACTCAGCCAGCCTGGTGCTCTTGTTTCTCGGCATGGCGTTAGCGTTAGCAGGAAACGTGTACCAGTTCGTGCGGGGCGAACACATGAAACGCGATCTGGCGACCATGCAGAAGAATACCCAAAGCCAAATCGCTAAACTCAACAGCGTATCGGCCGCCATGCTCGAAGAGAATCAGCAACGCTTCGAAGCCATTAAGAATCAGCTCCAGGAAGTTACAGCCGCCAGTTTGCGGCAATCCAGGCGTGAACCTGCCCGAACCAGCTCACTACAGCTTCCGCACCCACCCAACCGCTACACGCTCGAATTGTCCAAAGTCAGTGTTGCAGGCGGCCGCATGTCCCAGTAGATCGCTCCGGGCAAATGCACGCGGGGAACCTGCACGTTCTAGCAACGCATCGCGTCTTCCCACCAGATGCTGTTTCTTTGGACCGAACTGCGCCGCGCAGTGCGAGGCCTTTCGAAATCTCCTGCTCTCACGGCCGTCGCCATCGTTTCTCTATCGCTCGGGATCGGCGCCAACGTCACGGTTTATAGCGTTGTCCGCGAGATGATCCTAGACGATGTCAGCGCCTGGCGGCCGGATCGCTTAGCTTCCCTGGACGGCGTGACTGTCTCATACAGCATGTACCGGGACCTGCGAAGCGTCGGCGTGTTTCGGGACCTGGCGTTTCACCGGGGACTCAATGATCGGATCTGGCACTCGGCGGCGCGCAACGAAATCGCTTGGACCCTCACTACCAGCTCGAACTTTTTCGATGTGCTCGGCATTCGCGCCTCCAACGGACGGCTCTATTCACAACGCGACGAAGCCACCGAACTTGCAGTTCTCAGTCACAGCTTCTGGCGCAAGCGGCTGCATTCCGACGCACGCGCGATCGGCCAACCGATCCAACTAAACGGCCGGTTCTACACAGTTGCCGGCGTGCTTCCCAGCGATTATCGAAGCGTTTACGGCCATGGCGTCTCTCCCGAAGTGTATTTGTCCGACGCGGGAAACGCCAACCCGCATGGCCGTGTGTATCAGGTCTTCGGGCGTCTGCGTGACGGATTTTCACGTGAGCAAACGCGGCAAGCTCTCGTGGCGGCTCTCTCAAGACTAGGCGCCGCAGAGTCGGAGCATCGAAACATTCAGGTGCGGCCCATAAGCGGATGGAGGGCCCATCGAGCGGGAACCGCGAACGAGAGGCAATTCTTCCTGTTTTTCGCGATGCTCTTCATTGTGGCGGGGACACTAACATTGATTGCCTGTTCGAACGTGGCCGGCCTTTTGCTAGTCCGTGCGCTGAATCGCCGCCGCGAACAGGCCATACGCAAGGCCATCGGCGCCAACCGCTTTCAGATAGCGTTGCCCTTGTTTTTGGACGGATTGGTACTCGTGGTATTCGGCGCCGCGGTCGGCCTGATTCTCGATTCCTTCCTGCGCGATAGGCTCAGTCATGTGCGCTGGCCCACCGCCTACGGTTTGTCCTTCGAGTTCCATTTCCAGAACGACCAAGGGCTGTTTCTGTATGCTTCTTTAGCGGCCTTCGGAACGCTGTTATTGTCCTCGCTGCTTCCGGCGCTCAAGGGCTCGAATGCGGATTTGAGTTTGGCGATCAGGCAGGCTGAGCCGTCGCTATCTGTTACGAGGTGGAATCTGCGAAGCGGTTTCGTGATCTTGCAGGTAGCCTTGTCCATGGCGCTGCTCACGCTTGGCGCAGTCTTCACCAGAAGCTTCGTGCACGTTGCAATGAACGGCCCAGGATTCGACGTTACACATACCTTAATCGCAACCCTGCACCCGCTTCCAGGACGATATTCCGAGGATGGCTCCTGGAGCTTGCGGGAGCAGGTGGTTCGCCGCGTGGAAACAGTGCCGGGCGTTGTCGCCGTTACGTCCACCGGAATTCTGCCGCTCATGGGGGAAATTCCGGATGCCACGCTGCGCCGGTCGAACGAACCCCTCTCCACCATGCGACACGCGTACGTATTGGGGGCCGGCGAAAAATACTTCGCTACACTCGCCATTCCCATCTTGCGTGGCCGCGACTTTGAAATTCACGATCGTGAGCGCAAACCGGTTCCCGTCATCGTAAACCAAACTCTCGCTCACGAATTATTCAACGAGGCTAACCCGATTGGCGAAGGCTTGCTTGCTGGCCGCGAAAACGAAGAGTATCTCGAAATCGTCGGCGTGGCTGCGGACTCGAAGATGCGCACTCTCGGTGAGGACAACGCACCAGCGTTTTTCAGACCGGATTTCAACGCGCAATTATTGGTTCGAGTCGCCGGCAACGCAGCTCAGTGGATCGAGCCGTTGAGGACCGCACTCACTCAGGTGGATCCCACCGCAGCGCTGCAGATCCGGCCAATGCAGGAAGCAGCTTCTGGAGCTATGTTTCCCATGCGCGTGGCATCAGGATTCGTGGGTTCTCTGAGCGCCCTCGGGTTGGTGCTGTCACTGGTAGGCTTGTACGCATCCGTCTCCGATGCCGTCAGCCGGCGAACACGCGAAATCGGCATTCGGTCCGCACTGGGCGCCTCCCAAGCGCGAATCATATGGTTCGCGATTCGAGATGGTCTCGCGGTTCTTGGTTGCGGAACAGCTCTCGGTCTCTCGTTGGCGCTCGCTGCAATCGTGCCGTTGGTCGATTTGCTTCCCAGCGGAGTGAATCCCTGGGATTCTTCTCTGTTCTCCGCAATTGGCCTCCTGCTGCTTTCAACCGGCGCCGTCGCGGCCTGGATTCCCGCGCGTCGCGCCGCTAAGATCGACCCAACAGCTGCCTTAAGGCAGGACTAACCTGCTCTCTTTTTTACAAAGGTTTCACAATTTCCTCACCTGATTTTGGCGTCCAAGGTGCGAGGATGCATGTGAAAGGCAAATAAATGAAACTCGGAATCACCACCATCGCGCTCTCAACACTCCTGCTATTCCAAGCCAACGCGGACGATAAGCACGGACAGAACGGTTCCATCCTCGGGCAACTCCCAACCAGCTCTGAGCGGATTGTGTCAACCGTTCCAGGTGACGGTGATCAAAACCCTTACGGTGTTGCATTCGTACCCGACTTCATCGCTCCAGGCGGCCTGCTCGAGCCGGGCGACATCCTGGTCTCAAATTTCAACGGCTCTGCAAACTTTCAAGGCACGGGTACCACCATCGTTAAGATATCGAAAACCGGTCAATTATCCGTTTTCTTCCAGGGCAATCCCGGACTCGGATTGACCACGGCTTTGGGTGTATTAAACCGCGGATTTGTCTTGGTGGGCAACTTGCCAACCACCAACAACGGATCCACAATCGAGCCCACCTCGCTGCTTGTGATAAACAAGCACGGGAAGCTAGTCAAGACTCTCTCCGATCCAACGCTTCTCGCGGGACCTTGGGATCTCACGCTGGTTGACGAAGGTTTCTTTGCCCAGATATTCATCTCCAACGTCTTGAGCGGAACCGTGACGCGGCTCGATGTGTCCATGGATTTCGATGGCGACACCTTCAACGTGAACAGCAAAACGCAGATCGCATCGGGCTACCTGCACCGCACCGATCCGGCTGCTCTCGTGGTTGGTCCCACCGGACTTGCCTTTGATCCCTTGCGGAATTTGCTATACGTTGCCTCCACAGGCGACAACACAATATTTGCCATCACAAACCCTCTCTTCACAAATAAGGACAACGGTACCGGCAAGGTGATCTATCAAGACAGCACGCATCTACACGGGCCGCTGGGATTGGTGCTGGCGCCGAATGGTCACCTCATTACGGCCAATGGAGACGCGGTGAATCCGGGCCCGGCCGGTAGCCAAAATCTACTCGTGGAATTCACACCGGCTGGCCAGTTCGTGTCCCAGTTCCAGGTGGACCCCGGCCCGGGCGGCGGCGCCTTCGGGCTCGCGATCGGTTTCGGCTTCGAAGGATTCCGGTTCGCCGCCGTCGATGACGACGCAAACACTTTGGAGATCTTTCAGCTCCCTCTAATCTTTTAGCACCTCTTACCGTAGCGCACGCACTCGTGCGNNTCGTGTGAACGCCTGGGATTCGGTCGCCATCGGACCGGCGTCTTCAAGGGAGTCGGTTGTCGGGCAATGCGAACCGGCTGGGTTGCTACGGCTTCAACTCCGGCAACCCCGCCTGCTTGAGCTGAGCATTGACCGACGCCGCATCCTGCTTCAACGCTCTCCAACGTTCCATCAGCGCGCCCAACGCTTTCCGCCGGTCGTCCGCTGCAGCCACAACTTGTGGAGTCGGCGCCACATCCGCGCCTTGCATCAACCGCAGCAGGTTGGAGAGCGCACCCTGGACGCTCGCCAGCGTATCCGGTCCACCGCCAGGAGCAAAGCGTCCAGCACCACCTCGCCCGCCGCCACCCGCGATCGCCACTACCTTCTTGTCGAACGCGTCCACCGCATCGGCAGTTGCGCCCTGCCCGGCACGCTCCCGCAACTGCGCGATTTGCTTACGCAGCGCACGGGCCTCCTCGATGCATTTGGACGCTTCCAAAATGTCGTCGTAGAGCTGCTTGGACAATGTGAATTGTTGAGTAAGATCGGCCAGCGGCGTCCGGACACGCGGATCCATTTGCACTTCTAAAGGCTGCGTATAGCTTTTTCCGTTGACCGTGAGCTTCACCGTATAGCCGCCGGGCATCACCCACGGCGCCTCATTGGACGCAGGCGTATCGTGATAAATGGCCTGCATCCCATAATTGGCCCGTCCTTCACGCACCGGCGTAAAACGCATGTCCCACAGAAACCGATGCATGCCGGGAGCATTCGATAGTGGATGCGCCGGCCGCACCCAATACGCTGGAATCGCGAGCGTGTTGAGGTCCACCGTCTCCACGGGATCGTCGCTCGAGTAACGGCGCACCAACTTGCCTGCGCTATCCGAAACTTCGAGCGTCACCATACCGGACGCCGACGGCCCCAGAGTATAGTCCAAAATCGCGCCATCCGGCGGATTCTGGCCGGCCGGCTCATCGGGCGGCAATGGAGTGTCGGTATTCATGTCCCATCGCACGCGAATCGCGGTCTCGGGCCGGAACAAAAACGCATCTGCGCTAGTCACCGCTGGCGTGAGCTGTCGCAGCGGCGTGACGTCGTCCAGTATCCAGAACCCGCGGCTATGCGTCGCAACAACAATGTCGTCATCTTTAATAATGAGATCTCGGATGGACGTCGCCGGCATGTTCAATCGCAACGATTGCCAGTGGTCGCCATCGTCGAACGATACGTAGACCTGGCGCTCGGTGCCTGCGTACAGCAGTCCTTTACGCTTGGTGTCCTCGCGCACTACATCCACGGGTGCGCCATCCGGGATTCCATTCACGATCTCCACCCACGTCTTGCCGCCATCATGCGTGCGCAGGATGTGCGGCCGCATGTCATCCAGCCGGAGCGTATTAATCGCGGCGTATGCCGTCTGCGCATCAAAGTGACTAGCGTCCAGAATAGAAACCTTCGCGAACGCGACCAGCTGCGGCGGCGTCACGTCCTGCCAGTGGCTCCCGCCGTCCACGGTTATGTGAATCAACCCGTCATCCGTGCCTGCCCAAATCCGATTGATGTCCAGCAGCGACGGCGCCAGCGCATAAATTACGCCGCGCTGCGTTGGCTTGGCCGTGGGCGTATCCCGATATTTACCGATGTTCGCGGGCGCTTCCCAGGTTTTGCGTGTAAGGTCAGGACTGATCTCCTGCCAATTGCGCCCTCCGTCGCGTGTCTTCCACAGAGTGTTCGCCGCGAAATAAAGCACATGCGGATCGATAGGCGAAAACATCACCGGCGCCGTGCGCAGCGTTCGAAAATCCCCCGGCCGGATTGGCTTCGGTGCAATGTTCTCCACCTGCCCCGTGCGTCGATCGAAGCGCGTCAGCTTTCCGCCATACACCATGTCCGGATCCAGCGGATCGGGCGCCGCGTAGCCGTACTCTTCCACGCCCACCGTATGCCATTCGCGAAAAGTGATCTCGCCATCGTTGCCGCGGCTGGCCACGCACGCCGATCCGCTCTCCTGCTGTCCGCCGCAAACGCGATACGGAAACGCATTGTCGGCCGCGGCGTGATACATCTGCGCGGTCGGCTGGTTGTACCACGAGCTCCACGTTTCGCCGCCGTTCACCGTGATGATGGCGCCTTGATCGCTCACAATCAGCAGAATGTTCGGATGCTCCGGGTTGATCCAGATCTTCTGATAATCGTCGCCCCCAGGCGCGCCCCGAATTCCAGTCCAAGTCTTGCCCGCGTCAGTGGATTTCCACGTTACCACGCTCGCGCTGTAAACAATGTCCGGATTCTTTGGATCCACCGCGAGCATCGGGCAATCGCCGCCGCCGATTCGTGCCGCCGGTCGGGAATCGATGGTAGCCTGCAGCCAATTCTCGCCCGCGTCATCCGATCGATAGATTGCCGTGCCGCGAGAAGTCGCAATCGCGGCATAAATACGCTTTGAATCGCTCGGCGCAATCGCAAGATTAGCCTGCACCACTCCTTCTTGCGGAAGGCCCTTAGTCAACTGACTCCACGTCTTGCCCCCGTCCGTGGATTTGAAAATACCTCCGCCCGTCCCGCCCCACGCCCCGTTCTCCCAAGGACCCTGCCGCGCTTCCCACATCGCCGCGTAGACAATATTGGGATTTGATGGGTCCAGCTCCACATCGTTCCCGCCCGTATTCTCGTCCTTATATAAAACCTTCTCGAAGGTCTGCCCGCCGTCCGTGGAGCGAAAGATCCCGCGCTCTTCGTTGGGACCGTACGGATGGCCGAGCACCGCGACGAACAAACGGTTCGGATCGCGCGGATCGACAGCAATCTGTGGAATCTGCTGCCCGTTGCGAAGGCCGAGGTGTGTCCACGTCTTTCCGGCATCCGTGGATTTGTAAATCCCGTCGCCTACTGAAAGGTCAGGACGCTGCAAACCTTCGCCGCTCCCGACATAAATAATGTTCGGATCCGACGGCGCAATCGCGATCGCCCCAATCGAACCGGTCGGCTGATCATCGAAGATCGGCGTCCAGGTGCGCCCGTAGTCATTGGTCTTCCATACGCCGCCGTTCACCGCGCCAATGTAGAAAACATTCGGCTGACCAGGCACTCCCGCCGACGCTCGCGTGCGCCCGCCTCGAAGCGGGCCGATCGATCGCCACCGCATTTCGCCGAACATCTTCGCATCGTAGGATTCGGCACACAATATGGATGCCGCGGCCACAAAAACCAAACCCAACCGTTTCACGTCGTTAGTCCCCTCGCCGAAGTATACCGGATGTGGCGCAGACACTCGTG
>PMUN01000329.1 GCA_003166875.1 Bryobacterales bacterium
CCGAAGCGGGCACGCTGGCGGCAGATGTATTCGAGCTGGAAAGAGAGACAACCGCTCCGCCGGCAGGGGCGGCTGCCGTAAGAGTGACAGTTCCGGTGCTTGACTGGCCGCTAACGACTGTTCCCGGTGACACCGAAACACCGCTCAGGGCCGCGGGAGGCGGATTGACGGTGAGCCCAAACGTCTCGCTTCCGCCGGAATAGGAAGCGGTCAAGGTGACTGCGGTTTGCGTACTTACACTGCCGGCGGTTACCGAGAACGTCGTGGAAGTGGAGCCCTGCGGAACCGTTACGGTCGAGGGTATGTTGACGTCCGCGGGAGACGAGCTTAGGTTGATCGTACTCCCGCCGCTTCCAGCGGCCGAAGTTAATGCGACGGTGCAAGTTGATCCCGCCGCCGGGCTCACTGCCACCGGGGTGCATGAAAAGCCGTTGAGAGCAGGACCCGGCACAATCGTCACTACGCTGCCGCTGCTGGAGATCGGTAAAGTCGTAGCACCAGCGCCAGCGGCTATATCGCTCATAAACTGCAGTTGGGACGATGTGTCCGTCGTCGAGGTCGACACTGTGAGAGAAATGGTCGCCACGACCCCGTTCGGAATGGTGGTGTCGTTTAACCCGGACACGATGCATCTTGAGATTCCGCCACTGGTAGCGCAGGTAACCGACTTGTTCGCTCCGGTTGACACGGGGCCTGCGGCGACGGTGACTGACGAAAAATCCACTGTGGAGTAACTAAGGGTCCATTCCAGGGAGGCTGGCTGCGTGGTCGAAGCATCCAAAGAGATGTTCAGCGGGACGGTCGCGCCGTGGTTTGCAGAACCCGATGCGACTGACAGTGTAACGTCCTGTCCGTGGCAGGTTGCTATGCCGACGAGTGCGAGAACAAAAACAAGGCTCGCCTGGGCCGAGGACAGTCTTCGCAGTCGTCGAAACCCGTTGGTCTGGGGTACTGTTGTGAGGCTAATCAAAGATCGAATATAGTACCCGTACGACGTTCTTCCTATCGCTGGTAAACCCTACTTGAATGGTTAATTGATCGAGGGACCGCTCGAATCGAGGCGTACGACCTTGGGGGTACTTACTTAGGCCAAGTACTGGTCAACGTGAAATCAACGGGATCGATTGGAAATCTTGGCGAGCGTGTCTTTGGCATTCGCCGCATAGGCGAAGTTAGGGTCGTCTTCGAGCGCCTTCCGTAGAGATCCTTTCGCCGCATCTATATGCCCAGCGGCGACATACGCCATCCCCAAGTGGTACTGGAACAGCGGGTTTTTGGGGGCTTCGCGAACGCAATCCTTCAATTGTTGGACCGCTGACTCACTGGATCCAATCTTGTAATAAGCCCAACCGAGCGCGTCGGCTGTGATGGAAGAGTTGGGCAGCTTCTGTTTTGCGGACTGCGCCAGGTTGAGCGCAACGTTGACGTCCCCCCCGTGCTCAAGGTAGAGGAAGGCCAACTCGTCGGCGACGAACGGGGAACCGGAATCGAGCTCATGGGCCTTTTCGAAGAGTTTCTTCGCCTCTTCCCAGTTGCCTTCCTTTTCAAACTCGGTTCCCAAGGCCGCATAGTTTGATACATTGCGTGGATTTATCTCGATCGCTTTGCGCAGATTGGCTTTGGCTTTTTCAACCGTGCCACGGGCGAAATCGATATTGGCTAATAGGGTGTATGCCTCTGGAGTCTTCGGATCAAGTGCGAGCGCCTGCCTGACGCTGGCTTCCGCCTGGTCCAGGTTTTTCAAACTGAATTGAGTTACTGCCAACAAAAAGAGGAAACCGGGATTCTGGGGAGACTGCTGGACCAGCTTAGAAAGGCGTTCGGCGGCTTCTCGAGAGCGACCTTGCATTTCGTAGAGCTTCACGAGCACCGCTAGTCCGGGGAGAGAACCAGGATCTCGCGCTAACGCCTCGTCTAGCATGGTCTGCCCTTGCTTGGTTTCGCCCTGTGCAAGATGGGCCTGAGCGCCGGCTAAGTAAGCCGAGGGGAGGTTCGGATTAGCCTTAAGTGCTTGGTCTACAAGGCGCAGTGTCTCGTCGTAATCACCCCGCTTGAATTCAAGATTCGCCAGGTTTGCCGCGGCTTCGGCCATTTGAGGATTCAAGACCAGAGCGCTTGAAAAAGAAGACTTGGCCAGATCGGCCAGGCCGAGGGCATTCTCCGCGATACCCAAAGAATACAGTGTTGCGGCGGACTTGGGTTCAGACTTGAGGGCGTTTTGGAGAGCTTCCATAGCCGCCTTGTAGTTACGCTGTGCAATGAGAATTCGACCATTCGCCAAAAGAGCACGCGGATCGGAAGGATTTGATTTCAAGACTTCCTGTGTGAGCGACGCGGCTTCGCTAATCCGGTTGAGGTCGATCAGCGTCTCGATCAGAAGCAACTTCACTGAGCTGTCTTTCGGTTTGGAAGCGAGCAGAGCTTGAAACTCAGCGGCCGCCTTTTGCTTTTGCCCAGTCGATAGGAAGAAGAGGCCGAGAGCTTGATATGCCGCCGGATCATCGGGCCCAACTGTTTTCAACTGCGTATAGAGTTTCTCAGCATCGTTCAGCCGGCCAGTTTCGGTGTAGATGCGTGCCAGAAAGATCCGGGATAGAACGCTGTGCGGATCGAGTTCGCCGGCCGCTCGTAATTCCTGTTCGGCAGCGGCGATCTTACCTTGAGACATGTAGAATTGGGCAAGCGCGACGTGGGCCTGGGCCGACTGGGGGTTGACCTCAATGGCTTTTTTGTAGGCGGTTTCTGCTTCCGTGGGTTGACCGGCAGCAAGATAGACTGCGCCCAGCGCAGCATAGCCGGGGATTCGGTGCGGGTCAAGTTCATTCGTCTTTCGGAACTCCAGGATGGCGCGCGGAAAGTCTCGGGCCATGGTGTAGATTTCTCCCAGGGTTTCATGGGCGCGAACATTCCCTGGGTCGATGGTGAGTACTTTCTTAGCCGTTGCCTGGGCTTGGCCGTATTGGCGCCGGGCAATCTGCAGAGCGGCGAGTTGAAGTTGCGCCTCGGAGTTTTGGGGCGACAGCGTCACCGTTTCCATGAGTTCGCGGTAGGCTGCTTCGGAGTTCTTCAGGCCAAGGTAAGCGCGGGCGAGCTGATAATGCGCTTCGGCAAACCTGGGATCGATCTGAATGGCATTGCGGAATTGGATGACGGCCTCTTGAAGCTGATTCTGTTTGACGTACTTTGCGCCGCTGTTCAGGTACTTGAGCTTTTGTTTATTGGGATTTGTTGAACAATCGACTAAGAACACCAAAACCAAACCCAGAATGCTCAGTCTCTTGATGCTCGTAATCTTCATAGGCACGGTCACGGAGGTGCGATCAATGCTGCACATTACCGTACCATTTCTAGATTAGAGAATGGAATCGCTCAACTCTGGGTTAAGTACTACCTGCGGCAACGTTATAGTCCGGGGACTTCATCTGGAGCGCATGAGACGCTTCCCGGCTTGCATGATTGAGAAACAAGGAGTTCTATTCAACTGCTTAGCCGCGGACTGGCTTGCTCAGGGCGACCCTGAGAAGCTAGTGGGCTGTCGTCGTTGAATCTTTACTACTACCGTGCNNCGTCGCCAGGAGTGGCGACGCGGCACTGGAGAAGTGTTCCCATCACGGCGGACCGTGCAACAATAGAATTGAAAACAAAGGACTTGCCCAAGGGCGCATCCTGTGTTTTCGAGGGTGCGTGCGCTACGCGCGTGGCGCGAACACTCATGCGAACCGGAATGGGATTTCGATACTAAAGTTCTTGCGCCGACAGCCCACTAGCAGTAGATCGCAAGACTGGAAACCTGAACGACTTTTGCTTGTGTCAAATTCAGCGAGCCAACCATCGCCGACGGGCAAAAAGCACCAGCCCTGCTAGACCCAGCAGGTCCAAACCGAGGAGAACCGGGGAAGGCGGCTCAGCAGCGCGGACTGTGTCGACAGCTAAGAATTCTTGCGATGTGCTTAGAGGATTCGGAGAATAGACCGCCAGATTGGTAACGGGTTGGCCGTCGATCGATATATCGGCTAGATTCGTAGTTCCCGCGGCTGTAGCGCTGGCGACGAGGGCTTGGGCATTTGTAATGTAGGCGTCAACAGCATTCACCTCAGTCAAAGTTAGCGAGCCGTAGCCGGTGGTGTGGCTTGAGGTATTCAGCTTCGTGTATAAGGAATTGTCAAAAACACTCCAAATGGCAAAGCTGAGTTCACCAGCCGTCTCAGCATTCTCGGTAGGCGTGCCAATGTTTGGCAACGTCATTAATTCGGCGGCGAGGACCGCTGCAGTCGCGTAATCCTCGGCTGCGGTAGTGCCCTGCAGAATAGCCGAGCTGTAGGGAGAACTGGCAAATTTAAACCCGTTCACATTGGCGCTACTGATTTGCGCCAGTGTTGTCAGACTCGCGGACCACGAATCGCCCAGGGAAATATTGGTCTCGTAATCGTCACAGATCAAGAGCGTGGGAGTACCATTGACCGATATTCCATAAGGGCTTGTGTAGACACCGCCCATTACGGCGCCGGCGCCGACGTTCTGAACCGTCAAAGTATCAGCGGCCCACGCTACCGATACCAGACCGGCGACCACCAGTCCTAAACTCCGAATCAAACTTCGCTTATTAATGTTCATAGTTTCCTCCGAATGCTGTAATAAACTGCGCACGCGTCGACAATACATCGAACACACATCTTAAACTTATAAACGCTATCGCAACTTGTGTCAATGGGACCTTAGGGCAATGCATACTCATTTAATCGCGAGCGTCACGCCGGCCGGGCTGCTAATCTGCCCGATGATCAGTTCGATCGGAATAGCGGCGCCTGAAGGTGCTGTCTCGGGGATCTTGGCGTTGACTTGAAGAAGTCCCGAAATAAGTCCGGGTGCGGCCCCCGCGTACTGTACCTCCGCATCGAGGCCTCCGATCTGGACCGCGACCGGCAACAATGGTTTGGGCAGGACGGCGCCTGCAAGTTGACCGTCCTGTCCAGGCGGATCAGTCTGCCCGGCTCCGGTAGCAAACAGGGTCACGAAGGATCCCTTCTCCGCTGGTTTAGTGGGCGAATTGATCGTCAAGTCCTGATTCAGGATCGCCCCTTGACCGACCCCGCTAGAGTCTACGGTGAATAGCGCGGGGGCTGCGCCACCCACGGTCAAAGAAGTTGCGGCTACCGTTTGCTGCTCGAGTGTAATCTTCAGTTCTGTGTTAGCTTTCGCGTAGATCTCATACGGAACGACAGCGTTGATCTGGTTCGGAGCGACGTAGAGAAGCGGCGCGGGAACACCATCGAACAGAACGCTTGTACCAGCGAGAACGGTTGCGCTGGGAGACGTTGGGGTCCGTGGGGTCAAGGGGCCTATTCCAGACCCAATCAGGGTAATGATTTCCCCTGGGGCGACAGGGTCAGCCGCCCAGCTCGCGGCGTTCAGGACTCCATTTACCTGGAGCCGTGTGATCGTAGCAGAAGCGCTAACCGTGAGGGTACCGGCCAGGCCAAGCACTGCTACTGGCACACCGTTTGGGTCCGTTCCGACGACTGCCGCGATCTTCAGCGGGTATGAGCCCTGAGAAGCAGTGGCACTGACGTTGACAAATAGGTTGAATAGAGTACCGTCAGAAATTTGGCTTTGATTCGTCCCTACAATCAGGATGCGTTTCCGATTCGACGCCAAATCTGCGGAATACATATTCTTTCCAGACTGCCTAAGGGCATCACCAAGCGTCGTGGCGAAGCTCATGGTGCTACCGTCGTACTCCAAATCGAACTGGATGCCGCTTATGGACGCACCCTCTGACACAAACGTCACTGGAAACAAGATGCTGGAACCGGGAGCTGCTGACTGATTGGATAACGATATTTGTGATGAGATAGCGGCCGGAGCCGACAAGGACAACATCGTGAGTGCGAAGGGAACAACTCTCCGGGCTGGAAAAATCGCTTTCGAACGAGTTCCTGAAACGCTGCTTGAGAGAGTCGGATTCGAATATGACGATGGAGTCACAATCCCTACGAGTTGCAACCAGAGGACCACATCATGTCGAAATTGCCGCTTCTTCTTTGCTAGGGAAAACTTCAAAGGCAGGTGGAGTTAATCCCTGTTTGGATTTACCTCTTTGTTCCAAACGTTTAGGCCAGTTAAGCAACGGGGCGATTGAGAATTCCGCGCCGTGGTTTTAGGACATCGCCAAGGAGAGTAGGGGAATCGAAGCGAACCCCGGATCGGACTTTAGTCTCATAAATTGGGAGCAAGTCCCAATCGTCTTCAATCATGAGCAGCTCATCGCCGCAATGTAACTGCTTGGGAGTACGTTCATTTGTCGTGATCCCACTCACTGGCACTCGAACTGCAATCCGATGCGCACAGGATAAATCAGTCCAGAGGGATGAGTCGGACATTGGGACTCACTGGGCGGCAGCTCTGTCCAAACAGCAGCAGGCATCAATGGAAAATCAAGAAATCTTCGATCATCATCCGGGCAAATGGTTCGCGATTCGAGTCAAGCCTCAGGCAGAAAGAGTCGTCGCCACCATAGCGCGGTACAAGGGCTTCGAGGAGTTTCTGCCTCTTTATAAGGCGCGCCGCCGCTGGTCAGATCGCTTTCAGTGGGTGGACCTCCCGCTTTTCCCCGGCTACTTGTTCTGCCGGCTGAAGAATGAAGAGAGCCGGCTTCCGATTCTGACCATTCCTGGGGTCCTGCACTTTGTGGGTATCGGAAAGATTCCAGTGCCAATCGACGACTGGGAAGTGGCTGCCATTCAAGCCGCGATCCAGTCAGGGCTCTCGGCCGAGCCGTGGCCTTTCCTGGACGTCGGCCAGAAAGTTCGGATCGAGGAAGGGCCTTTGATAGGGACCGAAGGAATTCTGGTAGAGATTCGCAGGAAGCAGCGGATCGTTGTGTCCGTGAGCCTGCTAAGCCGGTCGATTGCCGTAGAGATCGAACGACATTGGGCTAGGCCGTTGGACGCCGGCCGATCTAAGCGCATGGTTCAGACGAACAGCCTGCTCTCTGGTGCAACCTGCGCCTAGCCCGATTCTCTTTGGGCCGTTCTTTACACTCCACTGAAAACGAAGTGTATGATCGCAGCTCTGAACCTGCGGTATTGACGCCGCAATTGTGAGGGAGTAAATCTATGCCGAACGTGGCGCCGCCTAAGCGTGCCTCGCTATTAGAGAACGCCCAAACGAAGCCTACCGGGTATGATCCGGGCTTCGAGATCCTCGGTCAAGAACTCTTCGTAAGAATGCTCCGTCTCGAACGAAAAAGAACGGAGCGATCCCAAAGGCCCTTCGTTCTTATGCTGCTCGACTCCCGCCGGCTACTCAAGGCGGTGAACAATGGGGCGCAATTCGACAGCGTCTTATATGCGCTGTCTCACTCAACCAGGGAGACGGACATAAAGGGGTGGTACGAGGACGGTGCCGTTTTTGGCATTATCTTCACTGAAATCGGCAGCGCTGACGGGAAGTTCCTGACAAGCGCCCTCTTGACCAGGGTCACGAACGCGCTTTGTAAGACGCTCAGCATCGAACAAATCAACGAGATTCGGCTCTCTTTCCATGTGTTTCCCGAAGACCCAAACCATCACCACCGGGACGGCAAAGGCCCGACTGACGCCACCCTATACCCCGATCTCGATTGGGATTTTGACTCCAAGCGTGGGGCTCGCATTGTGAAGAGATCAATGGACATCGCCGGCAGCTTATTGGCGCTGGTTCTGGTCTCTCCTTTGTTCATCGTGATCGCCGCTATCATCAAACTCACTTCCAGGGGCCCTGTCTTGTATCGACAAGATAGAGTGGGTCAACACGGCAGAAAATTCACCTTCCTCAAGTTCCGGTCTATGTACTTCGCTAGCGATCACACAATTCACAAGGAGTACGTGAAGCGTTTAATAGGAGGGGCCGCGGACGGCGAAGAGGAAAATGGCCGCAAGTCTGAGGTTTTCAAGTTGACGAACGATCCAAGAATCACTCCGTTGGGGAAGTTCTTGCGAAGGACGAGTCTCGACGAAATACCTCAATTCCTGAACGTTTTGTCCGGCTCGATGTCACTGGTAGGACCGAGGCCGCCGGTCCCCTACGAGTTCGAGTGTTACCAGATGTGGCATAGGCAGCGGTTAGTAGCGGTGAAACCGGGAATTACCGGTGCGTGGCAGGTCGGGGGACGAAGCAAAACCACGTTCGATGAAATGGTCCGCATGGATCTGAAGTACGCGAGTTCATGGACGCCTTGGACGGACTTCAAAATCCTCCTGCGGACTCCTCGCGCCGTCCTCTCCGGGGAAGGTGCGTACTAAACCTGTCACCGGACAGGCAGCCTGTTGGTTAGCACGTTATGGAATTCTCTATCAAAAAAGGAATATAAACGTATGATTCGAATTGGTGTGATTGGCTATGGTTACTGGGGGCCACAGATCGTTAGGAATTTTCACGGCGCTGCGGACTGTGAAGTCGCAGTCGTTTGTGATAGGAGCCCGAAGGCGCTGAGTCGAGTCAAGCAGGCTTATCCAGGCGTTCACGTTACTTCTGATCCCTGCGAAGTCCTAACCGCGACAGATGTCGACGCCGTCGCCGTGGTTACGCCGGTTTGGACCCATTTCGAATTGGCAAAAGCGGCACTCGAAAACGGGAAACACGTCTTCGTGGAAAAGCCATTCACGTCGACTGTTGCTCAAGCGGAACAGTTGGTCGATCTGGCCATCGAAAAGAACCTCCAGATCATGGTGGACCACACGTTTTTGTTCACGGGCGCCGTCAAGAAAATTCGCCAGTTGGTTGAGGAGGGCGCGCTTGGGAATTTATACTATTACGATTCGACGCGCGTAAATCTCGGGCTTTTTCAGCACGACGTCAATGTCATCTGGGATCTAGCGCCTCACGATCTGTCCATAGTTGATCATTTGTTCAACGCCACGCCGGAAGCTGTCGTTGCCACAGGGCAAAATCATCTTAACGGTTTGGAGGACCTGGCATACATCACAATCTACTATGGCAATAAAATGATCGCCCACATTAATGTCAACTGGCTGTCGCCGGTGAAAGTGAGAACCACTCTTATCGGGGGCGAAAAGAAGATGCTGGTATGGAACGACCTGGATGCGGATGAGAAGATCAAAATCTACGACAAGGGCGTCAAGATGAACAACGGACAGCAAGTGCACGAATTACTTGTGAGTTATCGCTCGGGCGATATGTATGCGCCAAAAATTGAGCACACTGAAGCCCTGGCGGAGGAGGCGAAGTACTTCGTTGATTGTGTATCTCACAACGTTCGGCCGATGAACGATGGCGTGGCCGGTCTTCGGGTTGTCACGATGCTGGAAGCGGCGGAAAAGTCTCTAAAGGACCGAGGAAGACCTGTAACCGTATAAGCAAAACTGAGGCCCTGCAATGATCAACGCCGAACCAAGCATTGCCGTAGAAGTAGGCATCCGGCAAGTCGAAGCCACCTTCGGCCGCCGTGAAAAGCGGCAGGACCCTGCCTGGGAGCAGGACCTTGCGGCCTTCCTGAGAGATTCTCATCCCAAAGAACAGTTGCTCGACCTCTTCGCACGCTTTAGAGCAGGAGAAAACAGCTTTGACGCGATGATGCGTCGCGTTCTCATGCGGGCGTTGTGCAAACGCGTTGGCCACGATCTTCAAGTGGGACCCAACGTCGTCCTGAAACACCCAGAGACCATGGAGTTTGGCGACTGCGTCTTCATTGGAGCGCAGACCATGATCCAGGGGCGATTCGATGGAATGTGCAAGATCGGAAGTCATGTTTGGATTGGGCCGCAGGCCTACTTTGATGCCCGGAACCTGGTTCTGGAAGACTATGTGGGTTGGGGACCGGGTGCAAAGGTCCTGGGTTCGGCTCACACGGGCCAACCGAATGATGAACCTATCATAACGACGGCCCTGGTGATCAAACCCGTCACGGTCGGATTCGGCGCGGATATTGGGATGAACGCCAGTATCCTGCCGGGCGTGCACATCGGAGCCCAATCCATTGTGGGTGCCGGAGCGGTCGTCACTGACGATGTTCCCGAGTACGCGATTGTTGCCGGTGTACCCGCCCGCCTGATGCGTGATCGAAGGCAGTGAATCCAGTGAGCATGGCGCGTGAGCTATTTGGGGGAGGAAGAATGAACGATTTAGCAGGTACATCCTGTCTTGTAACAGGTGGAGCGGGCTTCATCGGAAGCAACATAGTAGATCAGTTGCTAGCCGCGGGAGCTTCTGAGGTTCGCGTCCTTGACAACTTTGTCCGCGGAAGCTGGGGCAACCTCACACCGGCGCTGGAGCAGGGGCGCGTTAAGGTCATCGAAGGAGACATTTGCGACACCCTTCTTGTCGAACGGGCGACCGATGGCGTGGATTATGTATTCCACCAGGCGGCACTTCGCATAACGAAATGCGCCGAGGCTCCCCGAGAGGCGGTGGAGGTGCTGATAGACGGCACGCTAAACGTAGCAGAAGCAGCCTTGAAATTCAAGGTCAAGAAGGTCATTGCAGCTTCATCAGCATCCGTTTATGGCGAACCGGCCTATCTGCCCATTGACGAGTCTCATCCTTTTAACAACCGAACGATGTACGGAGCCGGCAAGATTGCAACCGAACAGATACTACGCGCTCTTTGTGACACTTCTGGCCTCCGTTACATCGCGTTCCGCCCGTTCAACGTATACGGCCCTCGAATGGACATCACGGGCGTTTACACGGAGGTGCTGGTCCGTTGGCTGGATGCGATTGAAGCTAACAGGCCGCCACTAATTTTTGGCGATGGCAAGCAGTCCATGGATTTCGTATATGTCGAAGACGTGGCCCGAGCGAACCTTCTGGCGGCACAAAGTGACGTTACTGATGAGTTCTTCAATATCGGCACTGGAATTCAAACCAGCCTCAATGAACTCTGCCAGATGTTGCTGAACCTAACTGGTTCTTCCTTGCGTCCCGAGCATCGCGAAGCGCGCGCCGTGGCTAATGTACAAAGGCGGCGCGCGGCGGTTGAGAAGGCTGAGCGAATGCTTGGTTTCAGAGCCACCGTGTCGTTGGAACAAGGTCTTCTTGAACTGATCCGGTGGAGGCAGGCTACGAAGGCGATGTCAACAGTTGGTGTGGAGGCCTAGTGAATACCGCGATCCCATCGAAAACCATTCCAGTCGCTCGGCCCTCCTTTGGGGTGGATGAAGAGAATGCAGTTATAGCGGTACTCAGAAGCGGCTGGGTTAGTCAAGGTCCCCGTGCCGCTGAGTTCGAGCGCAACTTCGCTGAGTATGTTGGCGCGTCCTACGCCGTAGCTGTATCTTCTTGCACCACGGCTCTGCACTTGGCCCTTTTGGCCGCTGGAGTCAAACCTGGAGACGAAGTTCTGTGTCCCAGCCTGTCGTTCATAGCTACTGCTAACGTCATTGTCCACGCCGGCGCAATTCCGGTCTTTGTTGATATTGACGAATCGACTTACAACATTGACCCGAGCTGCATCGAGCGTGCGATCACTCCTCGGACGAAAGCCATCTTGGCGGTTCACCAGATTGGCTTGCCTGCTGCCATTGACGAGATCAATGACATCGCGAGCCGTCATGGTCTGCTGGTGATTGAAGACGCAGCTTGTGCCATTGGTTCCAGATACATGGGCCAGCGCATTGGACTGCCACATACCTCGATGGCCTGCTTCAGTTTTCATCCACGGAAGGTGCTGACCACCGGAGAAGGTGGAATGATCACGACGTGTGACAAGGAGCTGGCGGCGCGCATTCGTGGACTGCGGCAGCACGCCATGACGATCTCGGATCTGACTCGGCACGGCTCAAGCAAAGTTGTAATTGAAAGCTATGACGAGGTTGGTTACAACTACCGAATGACCGACTTGCAGGCCGCGATTGGGCTGGTGCAATTGGGGCGCATCGAAGAAATGATTGACAGGCGAAGGGAACTGGCTCTGCGCTATTCATCACGGCTTTCTTCTCTCCCTTGGCTGGTGCTGCCGGCCGAACCGGCAGAAAGCCGTCACAACTTTCAGTCCTATATGGTGCGGCTCCTGAGTGATGCTCCCATCGGCCGGGATGAACTGATGCAGGAATTACTCGACCGCGGAATTTCCTCACGCCGCGGGATTATGGCAATTCACCGCGAAGCGCCATACCGCAACGAGAAGTGGGATGTTGGCCTACCGGTGACGAATCTGGTGACAGATACCGCCGTTATCCTGCCACTCTTCTATGAGATGACGGAAGACGAGCAAGACTATGTTATCGAGTGTTTCGAAGAAATTGCTCATTTGGCTGTGAAGTAGCGCCGCCGAGCAGTTAGCTGGATCAAGAGACCCCAATATTCAATCAATGTTGTCCAGTACATCCAGCGAGCCTGTGGGCGCCACTTTAGAATCCTCGCCAGTAGCGGCTGAGGCGGCGCCGGCTGAGAAGAACACCTACGGTCAGATACTGAAGTCCTCAGTATTGGTCGGTGGCTCTTCGTTGCTGAATATCGCAATCGGTATTGTTCGTACCAAGGCCATGGCTGTGTTGCTTGGACCAGCCGGGTTCGGACTGTTTGGTCTCTACGGATCAATCTCCAACCTCACTCAGAGCATTGCTGGCATGGGGGTCAACAGCAGTGGTGTACGGCAGGTTGCTGAGGCGGTCGGTTCAAACGACCTAGGGCGGGTCGCGCAAACCAGCACCGTGCTGCGGCGAGTATCGATCCTGCTCGGAGCGCTTGGAGCTGTTTTTCTTCTGGTATTCGCTCGCCAAGTGTCTATCTTGACTTTTGGCACCGATCAAAACTCCGCCGCCATAAGGCTGCTGTCCATCGCTGTCTTTTTCACTTTAGTATCCGCTGGTCAAGGGGCTTTGATCCAAGGACTCCGGCGCATCTCCGATCTCGCGAAAATGAACGTATTGGGGGCGCTCTTTGGAACGATCCTGACCATTCCCCTGGTGTATTGGCTTCGCGATCAAGGTGTCGTTCCGGCCCTAGCCGGTGTGGCGGCTGTCACCCTTATTACTTCGTGGTGGTTTAGCCGTAAGGTGCGTATTCACCATCCGTCAATGACCTCCTCTCAGGTGGGCCACGAAGCTGCCGAGCTTCTAAAGCTGGGCCTCGCATTCATGGCAACCGGTCTAATGACAATGGGGAGCTCTTACGTAGTTCGAATCATAGTCCTGCGAACACTCGGGTTCGAAGCAACTGGGATGTACCAATCTGCGTGGACTCTCGGGGGGCTGTATGTCGGATTCATCCTACAGGCGATGGGAGCGGACTTTTACCCCCGTCTGACTGCCAGCGCGAATGACAATCCCAAGTGCAACCGTCTGGTGAACGAGCAGACCCGTGTAGGCCTTTTGTTGGCGGGCCCGGGCGTCATTGCAACCCTCACATTCGCACCGCTGATCATCGCAGTGTTGTACAGTGCGAAATTCGCCGCCGCCGTGGGAATCCTCCGGTGGATATGTCTAGGCGCGACTCTTCAGGTAATTTCCTGGCCGATGGGCTTCATCATCGTAGCCAAGAACGACCGGCTGATTTTTCTCGGGAGCGACCTGTTGTGGACGGTTGTCCACATTGGTCTGGCATGGACGTGCGTGCGATACTTCGGGCTGAACGGCACCGGCATGGCCTTTTTCGGCTCGTATGTTTTTAATCTAGCGCTCATCTACGCAATCGTCCGGCGCCGGACCGGTTTTCGCTGGTCTCGCGAGAACATACAAACAGGCATGTTGTTCCTTTCTTTAATCGGCGTGACATTCTGCGCGTTTTATCTGCTGCCCGGCCTTTGGACGGTCGGCCTGGGAACAGTGGCGCTGGCTCTGAGCTGTGTTTACTCGATCCGCGTGCTCCTAACCGTCATTCCTTGGGACCAGACACCGCGCGCGATCCAGAAGTTGCTCATGCTCGGCCGTCCGAAGCTTCTGGTCAATTAAGTAACGTTGCGAAAGTGATGGGCATCATTCGATGAGTTCTGTTGACATAATCGTCCCATGTTACCGTTATGCGCACTATTTGCGGGAGTGCGTAAGTAGCGTTCTCGGGCAGTCCGTGGAGCATCTTCGCGTTTTGATTATCGATGACGCTTCACCGGATAACACGGCCGAAGTGGCGGCCGAACTCGCAAAAGAAGATTCCCGAGTGACTGTTTTACGGCACTCTACCAACAAGGGCCACATCGCGACGTATAACGAGGGGATCGAATGGGTCTCAGCGGATTACATGTTGCTTCTTTCCGCGGACGATTACTTGTTACCTGGCGCGCTCGGCCGTTCGGTGAACCTCATGGATGCTTCGAGTGATGTGGGCCTCACCTTTGGTAAGGCTATCGTGCGTCACGACCGGGACCGGGCCGGGGACATGAATGGCATCGACCGCAGCGAGGACTACCGTATCCTGAGCGGACTGGAATTCATCGAACTCAGCGGAGCGAGCAATATTGTACCGACAGCCGCTGCCGTTGTTCGAACCGCACTCCAGAAACGCCTGGGAGGGTATCGCCCTGAATTGCCGCACAGCGGCGATATGGAGATGTGGTTACGATTCGCCGCACATGGGCCGGTTGGGATGTTTGAAGCCCACCAGGCGGTGTACCGCCGGCATGACGGGAATATGTCGGTACCGTATTTGTCACGCAGCGGATTGCAGGATCTTCTGCAGCGCAAGGCCGCATTCGATTGCTTTTTTGAAACCTGCGGCAAGGCGCTGCCGAACTTATCTCGGCTTCGTTTCCGCTTGTTTCGGCTGCTCGGCCGCGAAGCGATTGGGTTTGCCAGCTCTGCGTTCAACGAAGGCGAAATGGAGGTTTCCGAAAAACTTTCTGCTTTCGCACTCGCCGTGTGCCCCCAAGTTGAGAGATCGTTGCCTTGGATTAGGCTCGCCTGCAAGCGGAGTTTGGGTCAGAGAAGGTGGAGAGCTTTGCGGCCCGCGGTCGCTAGAATCCGACAAGCGATGTTCAGCTGAAAGTGAACGCCGCACGTTCATCCTGAACCACCAGTTTGCCGAGATATAAACACTTCACCACGATTTTCGGCCAACGCAATATGAAACTATCAATAGTCATCCTTTGCTGGAACGACAAGAAGGTTATCGGTGATTGTCTCGGGTCCATCTACGCCCAGGCCCAGGAATTCGACATTGAGGTGATCGTGTCCGACAACGGATCTACCGATGGTTCAATCGAATTCATCCACCAAGCCTATCCGAATGCACAGGTCTTGCAGAATGGGAAGAATCTCGGTTTCGCGCAGGGAAACAATGTTGGAATCAATCGAAGTACCGGCGAGTACGTCCTGATTCTCAATCCCGACACCATCCTCCACAGTCACGCCCTCGAGAACCTGGCCGCTTGCGCCGATCGCCATCCCGAGGCCGGAGCCTTCGGGTGCCGCGTGTTAAACCCCGACGGCTCATTTCAGAACCCGGCACGCCCATTCCCAACCATTTGGCGGAGTTGGATTGCGGCCCTGTATTTGAGGCCGCTGGCGTACTTCTCCGATGTCTTCATTTCCGACATATATACCGGCTGGGACGGTCTCACGGAGCGGGTAATCGACTGGCAGTCGGGTTGTTGCGTCATGTTCCGGCGCGATGTGTTGCGAGCTCTCGGCGGATTCGATAACCAATTCTTCTACCACTACGAAGAAGTGGATCTGTGTCTACGAACCTGGAAAGCCGGACATAGCATCGTCTATACTCCGGATGCCGTAATCACCCATCTTGGCGGGCAGTCCGTCAACCGCTTTCCTGTACGATTCGAGCTCGAGAAATGCCGTAGCCGCTATCGATACTTCTACAAGCATTTTGGTTCCGAGGGCGCTCGGAAAAGCCGACTCACGAACCTGGCCTGGTTTCGAGTTCGGCAACTGGGCTGGAGGTTGAAAGGTCTATGCTCCCGTTCGGAAGGATTGGAAAGCCGTTTGGAGATGTATCGTCGGATGGCGCAATGGAATAAGCATATCGATCCGGCCAGATTCGTTCAGCAGGGCGAGGAGCCTAAGGCCATGGAGGAGTTAGTAAGTCAGCAGTCTTAGATCTTTAGCGGCGAAAAGAAGAAAAGGACAATTATCATGTCGATTTCGTTAGTTACAGGCGGCGCGGGATTTCTGGGGGCGCACGTTACCCAACAATTACTCGACGCAGGTCACGATGTAGTTGTATTGGATGATCTTAGCGGGGGCTTTCTGGACAACGTCCCTCCAGGCGCCGACTTTGTGCAAGGCTCAATTCTCGATCACGAGTTGCTGCATCGTCTCTTTCATAGGTACCACTTCACATATGTGTATCACTTGGCGGCATACGCCGCGGAAGGGCTTAGCCACTTCATCAAGAGATTCAACTATCAGAACAACCTGATCGGTTCCGTGAACCTCATCAATGAATCGGTGAACCACAATGTGAAGTGTTTTGTCTTCACCTCGTCCATCGCGGTGTACGGCGCCGGCCAAGCGCCGATGGCGGAAGAAATGATTCCTGTGCCCGAGGATTCCTATGGAATTGCAAAACTAGCCGTGGAACAGGAACTCAAAGTTAGTCACGAAATGTTCGGATTGGATCACGTGATCTTTCGGCCGCACAACGTCTACGGAGAGAAGCAGAATATCGGGGACCGCTACCGCAACGTGGTAGGAATCTTCATGAATAATTTGCTTCAGGATCTGCCCATGACGATCTTTGGCGACGGCACGCAACAGCGAGCTTTCACCCACATCAATGACGTCGCCCCAATCATTGCTAGGTCGGTTGATGTACCGGCAGCCCGCAACCAAATCTTCAACGTCGGCGCCGATACACCTTATACGGTGAACGAACTCGCAAGATTTGTAGCCGACGCGATGCGAAAGGCCTGCCGTATCGAGTACCTGGACGCCCGCAACGAAGTGAAAGTGGCTTTCTCCGACCACAGCAAGGCGGAGCGGGTTTTCGGAACCGGCCAGAAAATCTCCCTTCCGGATGGAATTCGCTCTATGGCGGACTGGGTGATGTGGCATGGCGCGCGCAAGAGCAACGTGTTTGAGCAAATTGAAATCGCGAAGAATATGCCGCCGAGTTGGGCCGCAGTGGCACAACCGGTCCAGGTATAGCGGATCAGGCGTATGCCAGCAACACAATCAACGCGAAGCGCGTCACAGAAAAACGAGCATCAGCCACGTAGAGGGCTGCGCGTGTGCATGCTGGCTTATTCATTTTACGAAAGTGACACGCGGATTCTGCAATATGCGACCGCCCTCAGCAAACGCGGGGACACGGTGGACGTTCTCGCGCTGCGTCGCGACGAGGACCAGCCTGAATTCGAAGTTCTTAGTGGTGTGAGAGTATTCCGGATTCAATCGCGCAAGGTGAACGAAAAGGGATTGTCGACCTATGCGAAGCGAATCCTCCATTTTCTTCTGCGCTCCACTTGCTTCCTGCGCCAGAAGCACCGCGAACACCCCTACGACGTGGTACATGTACACAACGTACCCGACTTTTTAGTTTTGGCGGCTCTCCCTCTTAAATTCAAGAAAGTTCCTGTGATTTTGGACATTCACGACTTACTGCCGGAGTTCTACTCGAGTAAGTTCAAAGTCAGCCACAACTCGCTGGTATTCAAGCTGTTGAAATTTGTGGAACGCTTCTCGGCTGCCTTTGCGACGCACGTCGTAGTCGCAAATCACCTGTGGCGGGATCGCTTTGTCCAGCGATCTGCCAGCGCGCGGAAATGCAGCGTGATCCGCAATTATCCGGATCTTGATATTTTCGTCGCGCAATCCGCGCGGACGGAGACGAATAGCGGCCGGTTCCTGATAGTGTATCCGGGTTCCTTGAACGCACATCAAGGCCTGGATGTGGCTATCCGTGCGTTCGCAAAGGTCGCGGGCCGAATACCGGACGCGGACTTCCATATTTACGGCGAAGGAGCGGCCAAGCCTTCCTTGATCGAACTGACAAACCGGTTGGGAATGCAGGATCGGGTGACGTTCCACGGACTATTACCCAGCGCGGAAATCGCCCGTGTCATGGCCACTGCCGATTTGGCGATTGAGCCGAAACGGGCTACCTCAGCCTTCGGAAACGAAGCTTTGAGTACTAAGATTCTGGAGTTCATGGCCCTTGGCGTCCCGCTGATTGCATCCAAGACGAAAATCCACGCCTATTACTACGACGACTCGATCATCCGGTATTACGAGCATGACGATGAGTCGGCGCTGGCCGAATGTATTGTTCAGATGCAACGAGATCCGCAATTGCGTGCGGGATACGCGAGCAGAGCCGCGATTTACGCCAGCAAGAATAATTGGCAGGTGAAGAAAGTGGAATACCTTCAGCTGGTGGATTCACTGGCCGCTAACCAAGTCCGTGTGCCCAGCAGCGCTTATAAGGCGGCCGGCGCTGCCGGATGACGCTCCGCATCTCAAGATGCCACTCCAGCCTTCGAGTAAAAAGAGCAACCCTATGTCTGCCCCTCGCTATGTGATATTCACCGCGGCATATAACGAGGAGCGCTTCATCGGGCGGACCATTAGATCGGTTATTGCACAAACCGTTCTTCCAACTAAGTGGGTGATTGTAAGTGACGGTTCCACCGATGGCACCGATGACATTGTCCGGGATTACTGTGCTACTCACAACTTCATTAAACTGCTGCGCCAGGACACGGCGGAACGCCGCGGTATTCTGCGAAAAGCCAAAGCCCTGGCCCTCGCGTACGAAGAGCTCGAAACCGTCCAGTATGAGTTTCTGGGCAATCTCGACGCGGATGTATCCTTTGATACCCGATATTGTGAAACACTCCTCGAGCGCTTTCAATGCGATCCCGCCTTGGGAATCAGCGGTGGATTGATCCAGGAGGAGCAGGCAGGGGAATTCAGGGACCGCAAGTCCAACAATGTCCGGTCCGTGGCCCACGCGGCGCAGATGGTGCGGCGGGAGTGTTACGAGGGTATCGGCGGATACATTCCGCTGAAATACGGAGGCGAAGATTGGTTCGCCGAAGTGAGCGCCAGGATGCAGGGCTGGACGGTGAAAGCTTTTGCCGACCTTAAGATCATGCATCATCGCCGGACGGGAACGGCCGACAGCGCGATGCGCCATGCTTTTCGACAAGGCCTGATGGATTATTCCGTGGGCAGCCTTCCAGCGTTTGAGCTCCTTAAATGCGCACGACGGATTCCAGAATGGCCGGTTGCGATTGGTGCGGCGGCGCGCCTGACAGGGTTTTGGTGGTCGTACTTCAGCAAACAACCGCGGCTGGTCTCACCAGAATTTATCAGCTTTCTCCGTAACGAGCAAAGGGAGAGACTGCGGCTCTTTTTCAATGGCATACCGGGCTTAACACGTGACCTCGACAACTGCTGATCCTCAATGTCTCTGGTCATATTCATCGATGCCGTCATTGTCGCCACACTGGTTTTCATCTCCGTTCGTAAAGGTGTGGAGGAGGCGTTACCGTATTGGGCGTTCTTCGCTGTCCTCTTGCCGCAAGAAGCGAGGATCAGCCTGGCTGGAGCTTTTGATCTCTCCAGCACAAGACTCGCCCTGGTCACTCTATTTGCGTTGTTCTTGATGTACCGGCCGAAAATCGGCCCCCGCCAGCTTCCGCTTAAGAACCACATATGGGTACACGTTGGGTGGGCGATGTTCTCGACGGTGTTTTCGATCGTTTTCACAGCCAGCGTCAAGCAATTACTCGCTCAAGTCTTGGAATATTACCTGCTCTACTACATTCTGATCAACGCGATAACGAACGTAGGAACTATCACAAAAATAATGTACGCCATGGTGATCGCGATGGCGGTCTGCTCGGTGCTTGGATTGCTCGAGATCTATTCACATTGGACAGTAGTATCGATCTTCCCCACCGAACTGCAGAAGAACTACGGTGCCAGCGCGCTGTACGCGGAGAATTTCGACCGCGGCGTGCGTGCTCGCTCCACCTTTCCTCATCCCATCCATTTCGGCGGGGCCCTGGCGATGACGATTCCGTTCACACTCTATCTGGTATCCACGTCCAGCGCAATGTCAAGAAAAGTTTGGCTGAACGTTGCACTGCTTCTAATGTTTTGGGCCCTTTACAAAACCGGAAGCCGGGGACCTTGGATCGCGGCCGCGACCGCTATCGGCATTCTCGCCGTCGCCGCGGAACCACGAATTCGGAAACGGATCTTCGCCGGCGTCGCTTTGGCCGGCTTGCTTCTGGTCTGTCGACCCGGAATCCTGGAGACGCTGGTCAATATGTATTTGGCGACCATGGATACGAACTCCATGATGGGCAGCTCGTTTGAATACCGCCCGGTGTTGTTCCATACCGTGACAAAAACGCTCAACAGCGACATCGGGCGGGGCTTTCTGGGTTTCGGATTGGAGTCCTTTCGTGACAAAGGACTCATTCTTGAAATGCCCGGTATAGAGACGCATCGCTGGTTTACCTGTGACAGTACCTGGATTCTGTTCGCGTACGAGTCGGGATACGTGGGGCTGATTATCCTGGGAAGCCTTCTGCTCCGGCCTGCCGCTATGGCTTATCGTAGCTTCCGCAGGCTGTCGAAACCCGACCGGCACTTCAGTCTAATAGCCCTCAGTTCCTTGGTTTCGTTCTACGTAGTGATGATATCGGTCTCGATTTACGGTTGGGGCCAGAACGGCTACATGCTGTGGACCGTGATCTCGGTATCCATCGCCTACACGCTTCTGAAGACAGCGGACGCGGACGACTGCGAGACGTCCATCCCGAATGACGAAATCGACTCAGGTTCGGAGCTCAAGAACGAATTCGCGCTCGCTGGCGACCAAGACCGCTGGTTTCTGCAAATGGTAAATCAATCCGACCAGACTGAAGCGGATTGAAGCAGCCGAGTATTCCTCGAAGCTCAATGCCATTAACCGATCGCATCACGTTCGTCGTGACTGTCCTGGACAGGAAGGTCCTGGCAAACAATATGCTCGCCTCCCAGGCCTTTCGTCAGGCGCACAACCACCAGATTATAGTCCAGGAAGGTTTCGCGTCCGCGGCGAAAGCATACAACGATGGATTGCGGCGCGCGGAGAACGAGCTTGTAGTCTTCCTGCACTCGGACGTTTATCTACCGGAAACGTGGCTCTCTCAACTCGAATGCGCGCTCGAACACCTCGATCGATCCGATCCCAACTGGGGTGTTCTCGGTTGTTGGGGAGCAACCAGAGATGGGCAATATCGCGGGCACGTTTATTCCACGGGATGGGGCATTTTGGGAACGGCATTTGAGCGGCCGGCGCCGGTTCAGACGCTGGACGAGGTGCTACTGATCTTCCGAAAGAGCTCCGGCCTCCAGTTCGATGACAATCTGCCGCACTTCCATTTTTACGGCACTGACATTTGTTTAAGGGCGGCCCAGCGCGATATGACGTCATATGCGATCCGAGCGTTCTGCATTCACAATACAAACCAAATCCTGCGTTTACCCAAGGAGTTCTACTCGTGCTACTCGTACGTACGGCGCACGTGGAAAGACAGCTTACCCATCCAGACGTCGTGCATCCGGGTATCTAAGTACAATGTCGAGGCGAGCTGTCGCAGGCTGAAGGAATACTGCGGGCGCATTCTCGGGCGCGACGCCTGGGCGCACGATCGAGTAACCGACCCTTCCCGTATTCTGGAGACGACCGAAGCCATATGAGTCAAAAATTGATCAGGCCCAGCCTAAGTCAGGGGAACAAGTGAAATCGACGGTTTATAAACTGGACCCTTTGGTGGACGCTCGCTGGCCGTTATTTCTATCCCGGCATCCCAAAGCCTCGGTCTTCCACACTCGAGAGTGGCTGCAGGCCTTGGGGAGAACCTACGGCTACGTCCCGGTTGCATTCACCACATCCAGTCCGGAAGACGACTTGGAGAATGCTGTCGTGTTTTGCCACGTCAAAAGTTGGCTGACCGGCTCACGCTTGGTATCCCTTCCCTTTTCCGATCATTGCCAACCACTGGCTGAGAGTGCCGATCTGAGTGTGATACTTGAGTCGTTGCAAGATCAAAGCGCGGGGCGTTTCAAATATATCGAACTCAGGCCACTTTACTCCCCAGCCGGGATGGACTGTGAGAAGTTCGTTAAGAGCGACGGCTTTAGCTTTCACAAGGTCGATCTCCGCCCGGGATTAGATGAGATTTATAAGATGCTTCACGACAGTTGTATTCGCAGGAAAATAAAGCGTGCTGAACGTGAGAAAGTGACTTACGAAGCAGGGCACTCGGAAGAATTGCTTCAGAAGTTTCGCCGCCTCTTGCTTCTGACCAGGCGCCGGCACAAGCTCCCGCCACAGCCGGCAGAGTGGTTTCGCAATTTGGCGAGTTGTTTTCGGGACGCCCTTACGATTCACGTGGCGTCTAAGGAGAATAACCCAATCGCGAGTATCATCACGCTGTCATCCAAAAACTCGCTTGTCTACAAGTATGGCTGCTCGGACTCCAAATATAGCAATCTGGGTGGTACCCCTTTTCTATTTTGGAAGGCGATACAGGAAGGCAAGCGTCAGGGCGCGGAGGAGTTTGATCTAGGGCGCTCGGGATCCGACGACCCGGGGCTGATCGCCTTCAAAGAACATCTCGGAGGGATTAAGGAACAATTGTCGTATTATCGACATCCGGCTGGTACGCTCCACCAGGAGGGTCTCAACGAGAGGATGGCGTGGGCAAAGCAAGTTCTGGTGCGGTTGCCCGATCCTGTCTTCTCATCTGTGGGCAGGTTGTATCGGCACCTAGGGTAGTCCCGCTAACACGTTTCACGCTGACATTCATATGGAGCAGGCCTTCCTCGACTATTACCGATGTCCGGATCAGTTTGCCGATTTCGGACTAAGTAACGATTTTCATGCCAATCCGATCTGCGACGTGTCGTCCGGCACGAACGGTCAAGTTGAAATGAGTCTGTGTTCGCTGGATGAGATGAGCGTGCTGAGTTTCGAGGGGGCTACCTGCTCTCTTCCGTTTAACCTTTCAGAAGTTGCCGATAGCTTGCGGTTTGAGCGTTATGTGAACGGCACCGGCAAAACAGGTTGGAAGAGACTGGTTCGGCAGGCCTACTACTTCCTCCGGCCGGCGCTGCCCGTCCCAATCCGCCGGCATCTGCAGCGTGTTTCACTGAAGGGCTGGGACACGACGCCCTTTCCACAGTGGCCGGTTGACCGCACTGTGGACCGCATGTTTGAAACAGGCATGGCTATTTCATTGCGGGCACATCAATGCATCATCCCTTTTGTATGGTTCTGGCCCGAAGGAAAAGCGGGCTGCGCCATCATGACGCATGATGTGGAAACCGCTTCGGGCCTTGACTTTGTGGGCGAGCTAATGGATATCGATGATTCATTCGGAATCAAGAGTTCATTTCAGATCATTCCCGAGTCCAGATACAGAACCGGCGAAGATGTGTTGGCAACGATTCGCCGGCGGGGATTTGAGATCAACGTGCATGATCTCAAACACGATGGGCATCTCTTCGATGAACAAACGCAGTTTCGAGAGCAAGCAGTACGGATCAACCAGTATGCCGCGAAGTTTGGCAGCCGAGGTTTCCGCTCGGGAATCCTCTATCGTAGGCTGGACTGGTATGACGCATTCGAATTTTCATACGACATGTCGGTGCACAATGTGGGTCATCTGGATACTCAACCGGGCGGCTGCTGTACAGTAATGCCGTTTTTCGTGGGCAACATATTGGAGCTTCCTCTGACGACCGTGCAGGATTACTCGTTATTCAACATCTTGCGCACCTATTCGACGGACTTGTGGCAACAGCAGATCGATCTTATATCTCAGGGACACGGTCTGATGAGCTTCAACGTTCATCCGGACTATTTAGACAATACGCGGGCGAAGAATAGTTACAAGGACTTGTTGCACACTTTGGCGACATTGCGATCCACGGCAGACCTGTGGACGCCGCTTCCAGGTGAAGTAGATGCTTGGTGGCGGCAGCGAAGTGAAATGCAGGTGACGGCGGACGGCAGCGGATGGCGAATTCAGGGTCCGGGCGCCGAGCGTGCCAGGCTCGCTTTCGCAACCCTCGTTGACGACACTGTTCGTTACTCCGTCGCTCCGGCGGCCTGTTGCTACGCCAGTGAGGCTTCTCTCTAAAGTCATGGGACTTAGCGCACGAAACATGGCGTGTGTTTGTCTCTTTGTAGGGATATGGCCTACCGTGTGCTACTCCGCGGATATCGTTTTCTTGCACAAACCGGGTGAGGGGTCAGCTTCAAATCGTCAGGTGCAAATCGCCGCGCACTTCTACGGGTTAAGCACTTCCAACTATGCTGTGGGAGATGGAGGCGACGTTTCGAAAGCTCTCCAGGAGCTGCATCAAAATTCGACACTGGCTGCCGTTGTGGCTGCCAACGCTCTTTCAGCACTGAATCGAGGGCAATTAATCGCAGCCCTGCACAGGCCGGGATCCAAGAACGTCCCGCTCATGGTGGTAGACATCACGATAGCCACGCCACCGGAATTGCTCAAGACCTGGTCGGACGGCGCGATTTCGGGTTGCCAAGAGGTACTGACTGCCGGCCGCCAAAGCCGTTACCGTGTAGGCACTCTAGAAAACTTTACGAGAGAGCTGTCTGGGGGAGATTTGACTGCCCAGCCCGGACGGGGTTGCGCCTTGACGCTGGAGAAGCCAAAAGGTCAATCGGTCATAACTCTATCATCGGGTCCTAATGACGGATCCATATGCGCCAGAACGGAATCGGCGAATCAGGAATTATTCTTTGATGCAAGCATTGAGCCCGAAAGTTCGGTGCCTCCTCCCGCCGACGCGTATGATCAGCCGGGTTACCAGTTCGCGTCGGTAGCACCTTTGATAATGTTTTTTCGCTATGCGGCCGGCGAGCGCGCGTGGCACACCAATGCACACTTTGCCAACCTGACGGTGGATGATGCGTTGTTGCAAGAATCGTACGGGCATCTCGACTACTTGGATCTTTTGCGGGAGATGCAAAAACATCATTTTCATACAACCGTCGCCTTCATCCCATGGAACTTCGACCGCTCCGCGCCCCAAACGGTTGCGATGTTTCGGAAGAAGTCCGAATATTTTTCCATAGCCATACATGGAAATAACCATGATCATCAGGAATTCCCTTCACTCAAAGATAGGGCTTTGGATGTTCAGGCCGCCAACATCCGGCAGGCCGTCGTCCGAATGGAGAAATTTCAAAGCCTGACGCAGCTTGCGTACGACCGGGTTATGGTCTTCCCGCATTCGATCGCTCCTGTGGAGACCCTGGACGCGCTAAAGCGTTACAACTACTTGGCCACGGTAAATTCCCGTAACATTCCGTTAGGATCGAATTCTCCGCGCGACCCAGCATTTGCATTGCGGCCAATGACTTTGGCGTTTGCCACTTTTCCCAGTCTGCGGCGCTATTCGGCAGAGGCAGACGTCGAGAAACCAACCCTCGCATTGGAGGCATTCTTAGGGAACCCTTTGCTATTTTATGTCCATCAGGGGTACTTTGCTGGAGGCGCAGGGCGGTTCGATTCGATCGCCGATACTGTCAACGGTCTACAGCCGGGCGTGCAGTGGCGTGGGCTGGGCTATATCGCCGAACATCTGTATCTAGAAAAGATCCGGCCGGATGGGTACTACGACATTAAGGCGTTCACGAGTAGTCTCCAACTCGATAATGTTCACTTGAAGGATGCTGTCTTTTCCGTCGAGAAGGATGAGGATTTTCGTATCCCCTTCAAGCTCTTCGTGGATGGTGAGGTTTACCCCTACAGGAAGGACGGGGACAGCATGAGCTTCGACGTCCCCATTCTTGCGGGCAGGTCGCGGCAGGTCCAGATCCGATATCAGGAGGATTTGGATTGGAATACTGTGGACATTTCAAAGTCGTCCTTGCGCGTTGCCGGGCTGCGCTATTTGTCGGAGTTTCGCGACAACGTTGTGTCCCGGTCGGCGATTGGTCGAAAAGTGATTCAAGGATACACTGCCAATGAGGCTTGGCTAAACCGGGCGATTCTGATGGCGTTTATGTCTATGGTGATCGCTTCCGTCGGATTTTGGTGGGCTCGGAAGTCGCCAGGCAAGTCCAATTCGAGCCGGCCTCGTGAGAGCCGGAGTTCCGCGTCATTGGGTAGGGACCACGACACTGATCGGGTGGGCCGCAGATCCTACTGAGTTTTCGCTTGATTCGCGGCTAAATGCACCTCAATAAATGTGGAGTGGATTCCTAACAGCTCTAGGTAGAAAATCCCAGAAGCATTGCTCGAACGCTCATTCCGCTGTAGATTCAGTGATTTACGGGGCCGCCACCGTTAGGGAAGCGGCACTCCATGAAGGAACGGAGAGCTTGGCTTGGACGGTCTTGACTTCGGGTTTGCGGCGCTATAATGAAGGTGCAGTCCCCCAGCGATTGGAAGTGGGACGCATCGTTAGGAGTTTATTGATGTACAAAAATAGCGCCATGGATTCCATGACCGACGGGGTAACGGCTGCTAGCCAGCCCCTGACAGGATCGAGAAGGGTCGGTCGACATGCGTAAAATCGCCATTCTAATACTGGCCGTCTCGGCTATAGCCCGTGCCCAATGCACCTACAGCAAAGTCACCCCAAGCACATTCGCCTCAACTCTCTCCGGCGCCCCTGGCGGCTCGACGCTCTGCCTTACTGCCGGAACATTCACCTTCAACCAAACCACTAAGTCCTCAATGGTAACGATACAGCCTGATTCCGCCAACGGCGGGACGCAGTCGAATGTCATCGTCAACGCAACCATCAACACTTCCCAATACATTACTTTCAGCAATCTTACGTTCTCGGGAGGAGTAATCGGAGTATCGGGCGGCTCGCCTGGCCAGCACATTCATATCCTAAACAGCATTTTCACCGGGAGCCTTTGCATCAATACTCCCAGTGATGTGAACCTGGACGTCTTGATCAGCGGCAACACCTTCGGGAATATCGGACAAAGTTGCACGGAAGGGCGGCTTGGGATCAGCGGCGACAACGTGAACCATAACGTGGTCAACGGGATCGTTATAACAAATAATCTCTTTACCGGTCCAGGTGGGACCGGGGGCAGTGGAGCGGATGGCATCAATATTAACGGCGGCGCATACGGCACCTACATCGGCCCGGGAAACACGTTCACCGGCATTCTCGAAGGCGGTTGCGGATCGGTGCATTGCGATTCGATCCAATTCTACGGCGCTATAAACACTACGGTCACAGGCAATTTTTTCATTAACGACTCTGACGCCATCATGTCGCCGGACTGCAACGGGTCTCCCATGACGGTGACGAATAATGTGTTCGTGCAAGATCCAACCAGCGCCACCAACGAGGTTATCGTCGCTGGGGGAAACGGAGATGTGTTCGATCACAACACCTTCGGCAGCAGCCATTCATCTCCGAGATTCGGGAATCCGAATAGCTGCGGATTAAATACGAACATCACGCTCACGAACAACATTCTCATGGGAGGAATAGACCTCACGGATGGGCAGAGCACCAGCACGTTCACGCAAAACTATAACTTAATACCTGGCGGCGGAACTGGGGCACAAACCATTAGTGGCTCTCCAACCTTCGTAGGGGGTTCTGCTCCCAACACATATTCTGGGTTTCTTTTGACTTCCACTTCGCCTGGCTACTTGAAAGGTACTTCCGGGACGAGCATTGGAATTCCCTCATCGGGGTCAGGTACGCCTCCCACTGCTCCTGCACCTCCCACCGATCTAGGATTAGTAGTCAAATAGGGGAGCCGCACCGTTACGGGGCGCCATCAGGACTGGAGCGAGGAAGCTGAGGTCCTGACTGAAGAAGTTTACAGCAACGATATTTCCACTCGAGAATCTCTCAGCCTGGTGGGCCGAAAGCCCTAGAACCTCGCCGAGCCAGTGGTTTGTAAGCCAGCGCATCGTCCCCCGGACACATGGCCGGAATCGCGATGTGTAACTTCCATGAAAAGAAAACAGCGTATTCTGTTCGTGAGCCACGCGGCATCACGAAACGGAGCCACTCTCCTACTTCTCCATTTGCTGCGCTGGTTGCGAGGACGCACCGATTATCAACTTGAAGTTCTGATGAACGGAAGCGGTGAGCTGGTGGATGAGTTCCGGGATGTTTGTAAGACAAGAATTTGGCGGAGCCCAGCAGCGTTCCTTCTCAACGGACTTCCTCGGCGCTGGAGGGCAGCGTGGCAGCCTTTTATAGACTCGCAATCTTTGAAGTGGCAAATGGCAGGGCGCCATTACGATCTCGTGTACGTCAACACGTCCGCACTGTCGGCCTACGTTCCTTTGCTGGCTGAACATGCGGATAGCGTCCTGTGGCATATCCATGAACTCGAGTACGTGTTGCGGTTGACGATGGGCGAGGAGCGCATGAAGAGCCTGTTTCAGCTGGCGACGAGGTTCATCTCGGTATCCCAGTCGGTCAATGATCTCTTGATTCAGCGGTTCAAAGTGGCAGCGGAAAAACTGGACTTGGTAAATGGCTTTGTCCCACTTCCGAAGCGCACTGAGGAAGAGGCTCTTTCCTACCGGCGACGGATTCGAAGGCAACTCGGCTGGTCAGACGACGCTTTCGTGGTGGGTGGATGCGGTGCTTTGGGCTGGCGCAAAGGGACGGACATTTTCCTCCAGGTTGCTCGTAGGCTTTGCCAAATGAAAGACAACGATTGCACGCGGTTCCTGTGGGTTGGTGGCGGGGCAGGGGAGGATGAGGCCTTGCGGTTTGAACATGACATTCGGGCGTTCGGGCTGATAGGACGGTGCCAAATCATTCCCGCTACAACGGACGTGATGGATTACTACCATGCCATGGACTTGTTTGCGCTCACGTCGCGCGAAGACCCATTTCCACTGGTGATGCTGGAGGCCGGGGCTTCCAACCTCCCGGTTGTGTGTTTCGAAGGGTCGGGAGGCGGGCCCGAATTTGTGGGTACTGACGCAGGTCTAGTCGCGCCTTACCTCGATGTGGAGGCTTTCGCGGCGCACGTCGACCTGTTACGTAAGTCACCGAAGTTGCGGCGCGAGTTCGGCGCTGCAGCGGCACAGAGAGTGCAAGCCCAGCATGTCGTCGAACAGCAAGGTCCGAAAGTTTTGGCTAGCATTAACCGTTGCTTGTCCCCATGTCCGTCGGCTTTCGCCCAGTTCAGGGAATCTTCAGCTTCTCGCTGCTAAGTCCATGACCGCTTGAAAGAGTTCTCAGCGTAGCCGGATGTCTTTACCCTCTCGCGATTGACCTTGCGGTTTCGACCGCGCACCTTGAAGCACAAAGCAATGGATTCTGCATCCCGAGACACAGGCCGCCGCCGGGCCCACTGCCAATCCCCCTCATGCGCTATTACTGCTGTTCAGATGCTTGCCAATAATCCGCTTTTGGCAGGCAGCGTGTGGCGTCTTGGACCCGCTATGGTCCGAACCCGTACAGAATTGCGGCTCGTCGGAAGTCCTCAGATTTTTCTCTTCCAGCGCGCGTCCGATTCTTGCGTCCTGATTCTTGGCGTTAGTAGGGAGTTCACGAAATGAAGATTCTGCAACAAATAAGCGAATCGGCCTTCTCGAAGAGAGGGCACGACATGCCGGCCGTCGGCCGGCGGCTGTTTTCCCGGAGATTGACAACCCTAGTTTTCGCCAATTTTCTTTTAGTTGCCTTGGTGGGCGGCCTATCGATGAACTCGTTGCAAGCCCAAACTTTCGGCTGCAGCCCCGCCATGGCAAATGACATCGTCTGCGAGAATTCGATGCCCGGGAATCCCCAGAGCGAGTGGGACACTAACACGCTGGCGGGAGATCCTACCATTTTGGGCTTCGCGACGGATATCAGTGTAGCTCAGGGAGGGACGATCTATTTTAAGATCAACACCGCTGCCTCGGCGTATACCATCGACATTTACCGTATCGGTTATTACGGTGGTAACGGCGCCCGCAAAATAACCAGCGTGACGCCGTCAGCGACGCTTCCGCAGACCCAGCCGGCCTGCGCGACCGATGCAACCACGCAACTTTACGACTGTGGAAACTGGGCGGTATCGGCCTCCTGGCAGGTTCCCGCCAATGCTACGTCGGGCATCTATATTGCGCATCTTATCAGGACCGATACAGGTGGAGATTCCCACATCATTTTCGTGGTCCGCAACAATACCAGTCATTCCGCATTACTGTATCAAGCTTCCGATGAAACCTGGCAAGCCTATAATTCATACGGCGGCGCCTCCATCTACGGCGGGCCCGACACATTCAATCTGCCCGGCCGTGCATACAAGCTCAGTTATAACCGCCCATTTGTTACGCGCGGGTTCGGCGCCGAATCAGTGACCTACTTTTTTGGGGCTGAGTATGCGATGGTCCGATTCCTGGAAGCGAACGGCTATGACGTTACCTATACCACCGGAATGGACGCGGCCCGGAACGGCCAGTTGATCACCAATCATTCGGTGTACTTATCGGTGGGGCACGACGAGTACTGGTCCGGGCCAAAACGGGCGAGTGTCCAAGCGGCTGCCAACGCCGGGGTCAATCTGGCGTTTTTCAGCGGCAATGAAATCTTCTGGAAGACCCGCTGGGAAAACAGCATCGACGGTACCAGCACTCCTTACCGGACGCTGGTCTGTTACAAAGAATCACTCGACAACCCAGTGGCCGCCGGCGGCGGCATTCCCGATCCTGAGGATCCATCTACAACGACCGCAACCTGGAGGGACCCGCGCTTCGGCCCTCCGGCAGGGGATGGCTACCAACCTGAGAACGCCCTGTCAGGGACGTTGTTCACGGTCAATGGGACCGGGGTCGATAATGCCGGAACCCTGTCCATGGAAATCCCTTATGCGGATGGACAGATGCGCTTTTGGAGAAATACCGCGGTGGCTTCCGAAGCTCCAGGGTCGACCTACACAACTCCCGCGGGGACCTTGGGCTACGAGTTTGATACAGATCCCGATAACGGTTTCCGGCCGGCCGGAGCGTTTGAATTATCGACGGCCACCTACGTTATGACAGTCGACCTCCTGCTTGACTACGGCGGGACCTACGGGGGGGGAACTGCCACGCATCACATGGTGATGCATCGTGCGGCAAGCGGCGCTCTGGTCTTCAGCGCCGGTAGCATTCAATGGTCGTGGGGCCTCGACTCTACGCACGATAACCCTTTTCAATCCCCGAACCTCGCGCCTGATCCCAACATGCAGCAAGCCACGATAAATTTGTTTGCCGACATGGGGGTTCAACCAGCCACCATCGAGCCGGGTCTTTCCCCGGCCACTCAGTCGACGGACAAAACACCCCCGACGTCGACCATCGGCTCACCGTCGGCCGGATTGACTGTGTATGCCGGCTCTACGATTAACATCTCAGGCACGGCTAGCGATTCAGGCGGCGGTGTGGTTGGCGGGGTTGAAGTATCGGTGAACGGAGGACAAACCTGGCACCCCGCGATTGGGCGAGGCAGCTGGACCTATTCCTGGGTCCCGACGGCCGCCGGAACCGCGACCATCCTGAGCCGTGCGGTTGACGACAGCGGCAACCTCGAGACGCCCTCAGCGGGTAATTCCCTGACCGTTTCCCCACAAATCTGCCCTTGCGATGTTTGGAGCCCCTCCAACCCGTCGGCAGTTCCAACCAACCCGGACAGCGGCGATTCCAGTTCGGTAGAGGTGGGTGTAAAGTTCACTTCGGACGTGGCTGGATTCGTAACAGGAATCCGGTTCTACAAGAGCGCCGCGAACACGGGCACGCACATTGGCAACGTCTGGTCCAACGCGGGCACATTGTTGGGATCCGCAACCTTCACCAATGAAACCAGCTCCGGCTGGCAGCAAGTCAGTTTTAGCAGCCCTGTGCCGGTAGCCGCAGGCACCACCTATGTAGCGGCTTACTTTGCTCCATCCGGACACTACGCCGCGGACAACTGGTTCTTTGAGACGTCCGGGGCAGACGACCCGCCCCTCCATTTCCTGGTCAACAGCGTCAGCCCCAACGGCGTTTTTTCCTACGGCTCGGCGCCCGTATTCCCGACGTCCACCTACAATGCAACTAACTATTGGGTGGATCTGGTCTTCGTTCCCAGCCCAGTGCAGGCATCGCCGGCCACACTTACTTTTGCCAGCCAGGCAGTGGGGACCAGCAGCTTAACTCAGGCGTTCACTGTGACAAATACCGGCACCGCCACCGTGAATATCAGTGGTATCACCATCACCGGTTATAACAGTACAGACTTCACCCAGACGAACACTTGCGGCAGCACTTTGACGGCAGGCTCCAACTGCAACGTCCAAGTGACATTCACGCCGACTGGAACCGGAATCCGGAGCGCCTCGGTAACGATCGCCGACGATGCTGCCGGAAGCCCGCAACTGCTCGGAGTGACGGGTACCGGCATAATCCCTCAGCTTCCGCCCGGAGTGTGTCCGTGCAGCATCTGGAATATGACGGATACGCCGGTATCAGTCGACAGCGGCGATAATTCGGCGGTGACGGTGGGAGTCAAGTTCACGGCCAGCCAAAACGGCTTTATCACCGGCCTCAGATTCTACAAGAGCGCAGCCAACATTGGGACTCACATTGGGAGCCTGTGGACTACCTCCGGCGGGCTGCTGGGAAGCGTTACCTTTACCAATGAAGGCACGTCCGGGTGGCAGCAGATGAACTTCGCCACTCAGGTGCCGGTCACTGCAAACACAACTTACATTGCCTCCTACTTCGCCCCGGTGGGACGCTATTCAGCCGATAGCCAGGCCTTCGCGTTGTCCGGCGTGAACAATCCTCCGCTGCAGGCGCTTGCCAACAGCGTAAGCCCGGACGGGATTTACAGCTATGGCACATTGAATTCGTTCCCGCTATCGAGCGCTAACGCGGCCAATTACTGGGTGGACGTGGTCTTTTTGCCCAACCCCTTGACCCTGTCGCCCAATTCGTTGACCTTCCCGAATCAGGTGGTGGGAACCAACAGCTCTCAGGGAGTAACCCTGACCAATACCGGCACTTCCACAGTGGCTCTGACCGGCAACACGTTCTCGGGAACCAACAGCTCCTACTTCACCGAAACCGATAACTGCGGCGGAAGCCTGACGGCGGGAAACAGTTGCACCATCAATATCACGTTTACGCCAACTGCGACGGGGAGCAGCACAGTCACCATGACGGTGGGCAACAATTCCCAAGGTGGACCGCAAACGGTGAGCCTTAGCGGCACCGCAACCGGGCCTATTGCAACCCTTTCACAAACCGCGCTGGCTTTCCCCAGCCAAGTGGTTGCGGCCAGCAGCGCGGCCGAAGCGCTGATCTTAAGTAACACCGGTAACGCGGCGTTGAACATTACCAGTATCACCATCACCGGCGCCAATAGCGGTGATTTTTCCGAGTTGAACAATTGCGGAACGAGTTTGGCGGTGGGGGCTTACTGCACCATCAGTGTGATCTTCACGCCGGCTGCCGTGGGGCCGCGCAGCGCCACTGTGAGCATCGCAGACAATACTCCGGGCAGCCCGCAGACGATCGGTTTGACAGGTACCGGCCTGGCGACGGCGCCTCCGCCCGGAGCCTGTCCGTGCAGCATCTGGGGTCCGGCGGCAACGCCTGCAACTCAAGACAGCGGCGACCCCAGCGGGACCGAAGTGGGCGTCAAATTCACGGCCAACCAGAACGGCTTTATCACCGGGATCCGATTCTACAAGAGCGCCGACAACACCGGGACTCACATCGGGAACCTGTGGACTGCCGGCGGGGTCAACCTTGCCACCATTACGTTTACCAATGAAGGCGCCTCCGGTTGGCAGCAGATGAGCTTCAGCAACCCGGTGCCAATCGTGGCCAACATAACTTACGTTGCCTCTTACTATGCCCCTGTCGGACACTATTCGGCCGACAACCTGGCCTTCGCCTCAACCGGCGTGAACAATCCTCCGCTCCAGGCGCTTGCCAACAGTGTTAGCGCCGACGGGGTTTACACCTATGCGGCCACCAGTTCGTTCCCGCAAACCAGCTTCGGCTCGACCAATTACTGGGTGGATGTAGTCTATTTGCCCAACCCAGTCGCGCTGTCGACGCCGTCGCTTGCGTTTAATAGTCAGCTGTTAGGAACCAGCAGCACGGCCCAAGTACTGACCATGTCCAACACCGGCTCAACCACCCTGACTCTGAACAGTATCGCCATCACCGGGACCAACAGCGGAGATTACTCGCAAACGAACACTTGCGGCGGCAGCTTGCTGGCGGGTGCCAACTGCAGCATAAGCGTTACTTTCACTCCCATCGCAACGAGCTTGCGCAGCGCCAATCTAACCCTAACCGACAACGCTGTGGGTAGTCCGCAACTCATTCCCATAACCGGTACCGGCGTCGCCTCGCTGCCTCCGCCGGGAGTCTGTCCGTGCAACATTTGGGGCACGGCGGCAGCGCCCACCCTGCCCGACGGCGGTGACACCACCGCGGTGGAGATCGGGGTCAAGTTCACCTCCGATCTAACTGGGTACATCACGGGGATCAGATTTTACAAGAGCGCATTGAATACGGGGACTCATATTGGCAACCTGTGGACCACGGCAGGAGTGCTGCTGGCTACCGCCACCTTTACCGGCGAGAGCGCAACCGGCTGGCAACAGGTCAATTTCAGCAGTCCGGTGCCGATCACTGCAAACACCACCTATGTCGCTTCTTACTTCGCGCCTAACGGACACAATTCCGCGGATGGCGGATTCTTTGCCGCCGCCGTGGACAACCCGCCGCTCCACGCCCTTGCCAACAGTGCCAGTCCGGACGGCGTTTACATCAATAGCGCGGTGAGCGCGTTCCCGACATCGAGTTCTAACTCAACCAACTACTGGGTTGATGTCGTGATGGCTACAACCACCGTCAGTCTTTCATCCAGCTCCCTCTCATTGAGTAGCCCAGCCGTGGGAACTGCCACTGCGCCGCAAGTTGTTACGCTCACCAATACAGGCGTAGCCGCCTTGAGCTTCACCAGCTTAACGATCATCGGCGCCAACAGCGCAGACTTTGCCCAAACCAATACTTGCGGCTCCAGCGTGGCGGTGGGCGCCAAGTGCACGATCAGCGTCACCTTCACGCCGAGCCAGACCAGCGCAGAAAGCGCCGGGGTAAGCCTCGCCGACAACGCCGCCTTCAGCCCACAAACCATCAGTTTGACAGGGATTGTTTCGGCGCCAACGGCAGGCCTTGCGCCTCCGTCGCTCACTTTTGCTAACACGCTAGTGGGCACACCCAGTGCCGTTCAAACGATTACTCTATCCAACACTGGTAACGGCGCCTTGAACCTAACCAGCATCGCCATCACAGGTACCAACAGTGGCGACTTCTCTCAAACGAACACCTGCGGCACGAGCGTGGCGGCAGGAGCCAACTGCTCAATCAGCGTCACGTTCAAGCCGACAGCCACCGGCACGCGAAGCGCCTCAGTCAGCATCACGGACAACGCTTCCGGCAGCCCGCAATCGGTTGGCTTGACTGGAACCGGGACGGTTCCTATCGCCGGATTGGCGCCAACATCGCTCACTTTTATCAACCAACTCCTTGGAACCTCCAGTGCCGCTCAGGCGATTACGCTTTCAAACACCGGCACTGCCGCAATGAGCATAACCAGCATCGCCATCACGGGAACCAACCTGGGCGACTTTTCTCAAACCAACACTTGCGGCACGAGCGTGGCGGCAGGGGCTAATTGCTCGATCAGCGTAACATTCACGCCGACAGCCACCGGGGCGCGAAGCGCCGCGGTCACCATCACAGACAACGCTTCCGGCAGCCCCCAATCGGCACCTTTGACCGGCACAGGCACAGGCCCCGTAGCTACGCTATCGCCTACATCGATCCCCTTCGGAGTGGTTGCGCTCGGCACTACAACCGCCGGCACGGCGATCACTCTAAGCAACACCGGTACCGCCACCTTGACCATTACCAGCATCACAATCACCGGCGCCGACACGACGGATTTCACGGACACAACTACCTGCGGAAAGAGTCTCGCAACTGGCGCCAATTGTACGATAACAGTTAAATTCTCCCCGAAAGCCGCAGGCGCGAGAGCGGCAGCGATAAGTATCAGCGATAACCAAACGGGGAGTCCTCAAACCGTCGCTCTCAGTGGGACCGGCGGATACACAATATCGGGAACCATCAGCGGCGCCGGAGGAGATGCGGCCACGGTAACGCTCACCAGCGGTAGTACCACGGTGGCCACCACCATCGCCTCCATTGCGGGCGCCTATACTCTCACGGCCGCGAGCGGAAGCTACACGGTCACCCCGACTAAGACCGGGGCTACCTTCACGCCGGCCAGCCAGTCAGTGACGGTCAGCGCCGCCAATATAACCGGTGTCAATTTCGCGACTGCTACCTCGACTGCCATTTCGATCGACGCGAATGTCTCTAAGGATGCGACAGCAGCCGCCACGACAATCACGACGGCGGCCTTCTCGACGACATCCGGGAACGAGCTATTACTGGCCTTTGTTTCGGCGGACAACATCAGTGGCACCAATACAACCGTCAGCAGCATCACGACTACTGGGTTGACCTGGGTCTTGGTAGTGCGCAGCAACGGGCAACTCGGCACGGCCGAGATCTGGAGGGCCTTCGCGACCGGTGCGCTTACTAACGTGACTGTAAAGGCGACGTTGTCTCAGAGTGTTCTTTCGTCGATTACCGTGCTCAGTTTCAAGAACGTCAACACCACCGGGACAAACGGCTCCGGCGCGATTGGGGCAACCAAAGCCAGCAATGCGGCCACCGGCGCTCCTACGGCGAGCCTGGTCACAACCCAGAATAATTCTTGGGTGTTCGGCGTTGGTAACGATTGGGACAACGCGATCGCCCGCACGGTGGGAACAAGCCAAACGATGGTACACCAAGATCTCGCCACGACGGTACAAGACACCTATTGGGTCCAGCAGCAAAACAACCCCACGCCGACGCTTGGGACAACCGTAACCATCAACGATACGGCGCCGACCACGGACCGCTATAACTTGGCCATCTGCGAAATTTTGCCATAAGCGCCTCGTAATTGCGAGCGGCCCCAATATTTGATCTCTATCGCAGTCCTTTTCACCATTTTCCAAAGGAGAGTAAAGAACTCATTCACTTATGAACAACCACCTGTCTATCTCTGACGACGTTAAACTCGGCAGAGACGTTAAAATGTCCAAATTCATTAACCTTTATGGTTGTGAAATCGGAGACCACACCAAGATCGGCGCTTTTGTTGAAATTCAGAAGAACGCGAAGGTCGGGAAGAACTGCAAAATATCCAGCCACACGTTCGTCTGTGAAGGTGTAACCATCGAAGATAACGTCTTCATAGGTCACGGCGTCACCTTCATCAACGATAGCTATCCGAGAGCGACCAACCCCGACGGCGGTTTACAAACCGAAGCGGACTGGAAGGTAGAGGCTACGCTCATCAAGAGAGGAGCCTCCATCGGATCCGGCGCCACCATTCTTTCCAAGGTGACGGTGGGCGAGCATGCCATCGTTGGGGCTGGCAGCGTGGTGACTAAGAGCGTGCCTCCGAATGCGATCGTCGCAGGAAATCCGGCACGGGAATTGCGCGTGATCGCGCCTATACAAATAAGGAGATCAAAATGAACACAACCATGAATACGATTCCGTTTTTGGATCTGGTTACTCCTCATGAGGAGCTGAAGGAAGAACTGTGCGGAGTTTTTCGGGCCGCATTGAGAGGCGCGAGTTTCATAGGCGGCCCCATGGTCGAGGAGTTTGAACGGGAATTCGCCCAGTACTGCGACAGTCAGTACTGTGTGGGCGTCGCGAACGGCACGGACGCTCTGAGGTTCGCTCTAATTGCTTCCGGTATCAAGCCGGGCGATATAGTCATCACAGTCCCGAACACCTTTATCGCAACGGCGGAAGCAATCTCGCAGGCCGGCGCTCAGCCGGACTTCGTCGACGTGGAAGAGCGGACGTATAACATGGACCCCGAAAGGCTGCAGGATTACCTCGAAAACGACTGTTATTTCGACACAGCCACCGGGAAGACGTTCCATCGAAAGACCAGACGTCCAGTGACCGCGATTGTGCCTGTGCACCTGTACGGGCAGATGGCGGCCATGGACGACATCTTGGAGCTCGCCAAGGACTACAACTTGATGGTGGTAGAGGATGCCTGCCAGGCGCACGGCGCGGAATATTTTTCGGCCAAAGAGAATCGTTGGAAAAAAGCCGGCTCAATGGGGAAGGCGGCAGCTTTTAGTTTTTATCCCGGGAAGAATCTAGGCGCTTGTGGCGAGGCGGGCGCAGTTACAACGAGCGACCACGACGTGGCGCAGAAAATCCGCATGCTTCGCGACCATGGGCAGGCTCAAAAGTATTATCACGACATGGAGGGCTACAACGGCCGGCTGGATGCGATTCAGGCTGGATTCTTGCGGATCAAACTGCGGCATTTGGCGGCGTGGAATGAAGCGCGTCGAGAGAGCGCGCGTCGTTATGGGCAACTGCTTGCCGCCGCGGACGCTGCCATTGGTCTGCCTTATGAGCCAACCTGGGCCAAGCCGGTGTACCACTTATATGTGATTCGTCTGCAAAATCGCGAGCTGGTCCAAAAGCGCCTCGCCGAGGCGGGGATAGGAACGGGGATTCACTATCCCATCCCTCTTCACCAGCAGAAGGCATACCGAGGCCTTTACTACAAGGAAGGCGATTTCCCGGTTGTCGAGACCGTTGCGAAGGAAATACTTTCGTTGCCGATGTACCCTGGACTCCTACACACCCAACAGTTTGAAATTGCTGAAAAAGTGCTAAACCTCGTTTCCGTGATTCCCGCTCACGAACAGGGACAGCGGGCTGCCGCAGCATTCGCCGATTAGTGGTAGCGGCGCCTGGGCTTGTTTGCATAACAATTGATAGGAGGGATGACAATTGCCCGCCCAAATGCCTTTAGCCGAAGCCGATCTGAGCGAAACCTTAGGAAACGTTCTAGGCATCGTGACCAGACAACGGTGGTGGATCATACTGCCTGCCGCAGTAACGACCCTTGGCACCCTTATTGTCCTTTCGCTGATACCCAATCATTACAGCTCGGAGGCGACCCTTGTGGTCGTCCAACAGCAGGTCCCTCAGCGTTACGTCCTTCCCACGAGCACTATGGAATTAACGGAAGCTCTCCAGGCTATTAGACAAGAAGTTTTGTCGCGCACTCAATTGCTTCAGATCATCGACGAATTCGGTCTTTTCGCGGCGGAGCGAAAGCGCGTTTCGCCAGAAGCGCTGCTCGAAAAGATGCGGCACGACGTTAAGATCGAGCCGGTCGAAAGTCAATCGTCGCAAAGGGGTGTTAATTCATTCAAGATCTCGTTCGTGGCAGATACCCCCCACCTTGCTCAGGAGGTTGCTAGCAAATTGACCTCCCTCTTCATTGCACAGAACCAGGAGGCACGGGAACATCAGGCGGCGACCACGACGAACTTCTTGGGAGAGAAATTAGAAGCTGCGAAGAACAAACTCGCGGAGGCAGAAGAACAGGTACGACGTTTCAAAATGCAGCATCTTGGCGAGTTGCCGGAGCAGGAGGCAGGAAACTTGGCGATTTTATCCGGTCTGCAAACACAACTTCAGAACACCGTGGCTGGCCTCAATCGAGCAGGCGAGCAGCGGGAAGCCCTAGAATCGCTAACTGGATACCGAGCTCTCACGATAGAGAGCGATCTAAGCCGCCTCCAGTCCGAGAAAGCGGAATTGTTAGAGCGCTACACGCCCCAGTATCCCGCTGTTAAGAAGATCAGCGAAAAAATCGCGCGGAAGGAAGCCGTTCTTAAAAGTTTGCAAGGGGATCAGCTGCCTCAAGGGACCAAAAAGCCCAAAGGTGATGGTCCACAACTTTCCTCGATGGCAGTCGGAGAGGACCCTTCGCTCGGGCAGCTGCGGAGTCAATTCGAAGCCAACCGTTTAGAGGTTGAGAACTTATCCAAAGATGAGCGGCGGCTGAATGACGTCATCAGACAATATCAGAACCGCCTGAATGCTACACCAGTGAGAGAACAGGAGATCGCAGGAATCCTCCGCAATTACGACATTTTGAAACTAGACTATGCAGACTTGCTGAATAAAGAGATGCAGTCGCAATTGGCGGGAGATTTGGAAAAACGGCAAGAGGGCCAGCAGTTTCGTCTCGTCGATCCTCCCAGCTTGCCAACTGTGCCTTCCAGCCCTAATCGCATCAAGATTAGCCTCAGTGGCGTGGGGGCAGGGATCGGTTTAGGATTGGCACTCGCATTCCTGATGAATATTAGGGATCGGTCTTTCCATTCCGAGGAGGACCTGCGCAAGCGCTTTGCATTCCCGTTGGTGGTAGGTGTGCCGTTATTACTCACCTGCTCTGACGAACAGTCACGCTCCTGGAAGAGAGCGTTAGAATGGACGGCCGGATCCGCGCTCGCCCTAGCAGTGCTCGTTGTTGAGTTCTACGAGTTCTACCTCTATACCCATGGCTAGCGCGAAGGATCGCGTGAGTGTTGAAACGAATCGAACGGCGGTAACAACGTGTACATTGGGACTTCTGTTTCAACGAATAGCCAATTACCGTCAACTTCGAAATATCGATCGAATCGTCAAGCCCCGAAAATACAACAAACGCCGATTCGATGATGCCCGGTTCAACTCCTCGGCAGGTACATACCCGCTCTGTGTGAGGCGTGCGCTTCCGTCTCGTGCGATGATAAAGAGCTTGGAGTGATATCGAACAGTCAACATTATGTCTCCTTTATTTGAACGTTTTAAGATACTTCCTGAGCCCACAGCCAATTCTCAGTCAGCTTTCGCTGGAACCCCCGTTGCGACGCCCTTTCCGCTGGGGCAGATACCTACGGTAGAGGTGCAAGTGCTCCCGGAAAGCCGCATTGCCATCCATACTGATCCACGTAGTGCCTGGGCGGATCGGTTCCGGTTCCTGCGAATGTGTCTGCGAGAACTTTGGAATACTGGAAAGCTAAAGACTCTTCTGATCACGAGCCCGTTGCCGCAGGACGGAAAATCCACAATCGCGCTGAACCTTGCAACGGCGCTGGCGGAAGGAGGAAAGCGCACAGTTGCCTTGATTGAGGCCGACCTTCACCATCCCACTCTCGGGGAAACCCTCGGCCTTAAGAGTCGACTGGGATTGGCGGACTGCCTTGAGAGTGGTATCAACCCTATCTCGGTTTTGCGGCGGATCGAGCCGCTAGGCTGGTACTTGATGTCCGCCGGAGAACCCCGCAGTAATCCTACGGAATTATTGCAGACCGAAGCGTTGGCTAGCGTTATCCAAGAGCTGTCGGCTCATTTCGACTGGGTTCTGATCGACGCTCCGCCCGTGGCACCTCTGACTGATGCGTTATTGTTGGCGCGTCAAGCAAACGCCACCTTGTTGGTGGCGAGGGAGGGGCGGACGCCGCGCGAAACTCTCGAAAGGGCCATCGCGCTTCTCGGACGGCAGCGCCTGCTTGGAATTGTCCTCAACGGCGTAGAAGGGCTTGATCGACTGTATACCGGATATTACGGTTATAACGAATATTCTAGGGGCAATGGCGTGAAGACTATCCCACGTTTGAATCCCCCGCAGGGATCCATGTCACGGCGGTCAGCAATCTAAAGCAAGATCCCGCCGTTCAATCGATTTGCCAAAACAGGGGGCCAAGCCTTCAGGGGCGTTCGTATAGTGGCCTTCCGGAACTGCTTTTTCAATATCGCTCGTCTCTCTAGCGCAGCAATTTAGCTAAGGTCCGGCTGTTCTTGGGCCGGATGGAAAATCGCTGACTTGAACAAAATCCCATGAGTAACGAACTCAATCCTATTCGAATTGTGATTGCTGATGAGCATCCGATTCGTCGCCAAGACTTGCGACGGGCGCTGGAATCCGAGGCCTGTCTCCACGTAATTGGCGAAGCCTCCGACGCTGACGGCGCGGTTCGGGTGGCCCGCCAAGTCAGACCCGACATCCTCCTGATCGACTTTGATTTGTCCCAACGGTTTGAACTCACAGCCGTGAACAGTTCCACGGGCCATCCGTCGCCCGTGCGCACAGTTGTAATGGTCACCGCGATCGAGAAGACTCACCTTGTTCAAGCGTTTCGGTTCGGAGCCCATGGCGTAGTGCTGAAAACCTCAACTCCGCGGGTTTTATTCAATAGCCTTCGGAGCGTAATGGCCGGCCAGTACTGGCTGGAAAGTGAGAGCGTCGCCGTTTTGGTGGAGGCGCTCCGTGAGTCCCTGTTTCAAAGCAACGGCACAAAGTCACCCAAAGACTATGGACTCACTCGACGCGAAGTGGAGATTATGACGAAGATCGCCAACGGCAGTTCGAACAGAGAGGTCGGCGTAGAGTTTTCCATCAGCGAGCGCACAGTGAAGCACCACCTTACCAATATCTTCGGCAAAGTCGGAGTTTCCAGTCGATTGCAATTGGCACTCTTTGCAGTTAATCACCACCTCATGAGAAGTCCAGCGCCATCCTTCTCCTTGCAGGCTCTGCAATCAGACGACGACGCATAGATCGGCGCATCCATTTTTGACCTGTCGCTGTTCTGCGTGCTTAGTTCATAGAAACTTAACTGCCGCGGCTAACGGATTCAAGCGTGAGTTCGGGCAGCTATTCATGAAAACACTGCACTCCATATCGAGACGTCACACAGCGCACGACTCTTGCTTTGTACTCTTCTCGATTATCTCTCTAGTGCCTTTCTGGACCTCTCTAGGCGCGCTAATAAACCTCTCGTTCGATGATGACAAATACTCCTACGTCCTTCTCATACCGCTCATGGCCGTGTGTCTCGTTTATCTGAAAAGGAAGAGAATCTTCACCAGTCTGTGTTATGGCTTTTCCCAAGGCGTGCCTCTCCTGGCGGCTGGAATACTGTTGTTTTGTCTTGCTCACACGCGGTTTGTGGTGCTCAGTGGAAATGACCACCTGTCTGTAGCCGTGCTGGGCATCGTTTTGGTGTGGATGGCTGGCTTCGTCCTTTGCTACGGCGCGAAATGCTTTCATGCGGCCCTCTTTCCCTGGTTGTTTCTGCTTCTGATGGTCCCTATTCCGACTGTCGCGATGGATAAGGCCGTTCTCGTCTTGCAAGAAGGGTCAGCGATATTGACCTACGCTCTATATAAACTACTGGGCGTGCCTGTTCTTTGGCAGCGCTTCAAGTTTTCGCTGCCTGGTGTGGAGATCGAGATCGTAAAGGAATGCAGTGGTATACGTTCTAGCTTGGCCCTGTTCATCACCAGTATCCTCGCAGGACACATGTTCCTTGAATCCAACTGGAGGAAAGGCTTTTTAACTTTCTTCACTGTTCCAGTTGTGATCTTCAAGAACGCTGTGCGTATTGTTACCATTTCGTGCCTTGGAGTTTACGTTAACCCTGGTTTTCTTCATGGAAGACTACATCGGTACGGAGGCCTACCTTTCTCCCTCATATCGCTAGCGATCCTCGCGTTTTTACTGTCGGCGCTGCAAAGAAGAAAGGCCGATCCTAACGAACGTTCTTCCGGGGCGAATTCCGCGACCAGCAAGGGAGAGAGCGATCCGAGTCCCCTCGGCGCGCATACCGAGGCGGCTATAAGAGTCACGCGATTGCTTTCGAGAGACGATCCCCGCGGTTTTGACACGAAGGGATTGTCAAACAGTTTTTGAGCCTGATTCGCACATGCCGGCTTGGCGCGCGGATCGGCCGGCCGCTAATGAGCCCGGATATCCTGGCATCCTGGAGAGAGCCATGCTGGTCGTAGCTGCCAGGAATGCATTCAAGAATCACCCTTCGGACGAGATCTCGTCAGGCTTTGAAGTCCTCAACCGCAAGTCACTTGACTCCGTTTGGAGAGCGAACTGGCTGAGCCAAGCTACCAAACTCAGTTGACCACGGAGGTTGGTTGAGCTGTCGGCACTAAGGGGTCGGGATAACCGCCTGCTGAGGTGGACTTGAATGGACACTTTCGTTGCCGCTTGCGTCCACCGCCGTCGCGACATAGAAATAGGTATGGCCAGCTTGAACGGAGCTGTCTGTGTAGCTGGTTGGGACTACCAAGGAGGTATTGAGTTTCGTGTAAGTTCCACCCGACGTGGCGCTACGGTAAATGTTGTAACCGGCGATGTTTGAGGTAGTGCTGGCCGTCCAACTCAACGCGACGCTGTGCGTGGAAACGACGCACGCGCCTCCCAATGCTGCGGCCACCACCGCGTTGACCACGTCGGTATTGCAGACATCAAGCGTGTCGATGTTAGCCGTGCAAGGGACCAAGCCCAAATACATGTTTATTGCCAGCTGCACGTCAAGAACATTAACAACACCGTCCGCATTCAGGTCACAGGCATTTGCCGGCCCTTGCGCGAAACCGGAAGAAGAAGAGAACAAGAGAGCTGCAATCACAAGCAATGTGCAGTGCGCTCGCCGCGAAGTTGCCAACTCAGACGTCATATGAAGATTGGTGCCTTTAGATTTAGATCGTCTCTCGGAGCTTTCAAAAACTAAGTATAGTATTGATGTTGTCCGGGTACCATTATCGCCCCGCCCAATTTCCTGCCTGAAGAATCAACTAACTCTTCTGCGCGGAATAGCTTACTTCGCCATGGCTGCAGCCCTTAGGAAGGGTATTGACTGCTGGGTGACCTGCAGAGGGCTGGCTGGCCCGAAAACATAGCTTCGCAGAGTTCTTCAAATAACTGTTCTATTATCTTTAACTTGCACCAGCGGAAGCGCCTCGGGAAGCAGTTGCTCCACCCTCAAGATTCATGATTTCCCTACGAAAGCATGTAGACGCAGCCAACCGAACATTGTTTCGGCTGTTCTTTGAGACGCCGATATGAGCCAAGTTGCAAAGGGGTCCCGGCCTCGAGTTGTGACCTTTGTTAAAACGCAAGTATACGCCCGCGCTCGCCGATTCGCACCCGACAGGATCCTCGGAAGCCTTTGTGTTTGCATCCTATTTGGCATGTTGGTGGCTGGACTTTGGCCATTCCACCGACCGCGCAATGACGTGACTTGGCTCCGAAACACCGACGGCGTGAAGATTGGAGATTACGGGACTCTACTTAGCTCGAGCACATTCGATCGGTACGATTCGGAGGGCCAAGCACCCTGCAGCCTGGAAATCTGGTTACAGCCCTATGAGACCAACGTAACGGGCACCCTCCTCGCTCTTCATTATCCTGCACAAAATATCCAAACGTTCTCCTTACGGCAGGATGGACCTGACCTTGAGCTCAACGTGGAACGTCGCGATGCACAACATCGGACCATAAGCTCGCGGACCTTTGTTAACAACGTTTTCCGCAAAGGGGAACCGGCCTTTCTTACTATCGCTTCAGGAGAACAGGGGACCATCGTTTATCGTAACGGCGTCTCGATTAAGACCTCTCCCTGGTTCCGTATGTCGAGCGTGGATCTGACTGGTCAGCTCGTTGTAGGCACTTCCCCTTTCGAAAACGACAGTTGGTCCGGTCA
>PMUN01000098.1 GCA_003166875.1 Bryobacterales bacterium
AAGCCGGCCAGTTCATCGCAGGCGAACAGCGTTTTTTCGAGCAACGAATCACGCGATACGCCGCTGTAGTTCGCGTGCGAGAGAATGGCCCGGCGGATCTCGGCGTCCACTCCGCGTTCGGCCAACATGGGCTCGCCTTTCATCGGATGATCGGGCGCGTCGGGATGGATCTCGTAATCAAAGTCATGCAGCAGCGCCGTAACGGACCACTTAGTTTCGTCCTCATTGAATTTTCGGGCATAAGCAGTGACGCAAGCTTCCACTGCCAGCGCGTGGCGGCGCAAACTGTCGGATTTGGTGAATTCGCAAAGAATGCTCCAGGCTTGTTCTCGATCCATTGCGACCATGGTATCGAAAGTGCGTGCGTTATAGTGTGGAAGGAACCCTGCCGCCGTGTACAAAATCAGCGAGAAAATAATAGCGTTCCTGTCGCCTGAGACCATTGAGCCTCAGGCTCTCGATCAACTCATCAACACGTCGGAATCGCCGGTCCTCGCTCACCACCTTGCTGTGATGCCGGATTGCCATTATGGAAAAGGTTCCACCGTCGGTTCGGTGATTCCTACAACCGGCGGCATCATTCCAGCCGCTGTGGGCGTTGATATTGGCTGCGGGATGATCGCGGTTGAGACCACTCTTTCAGCCAGCCAACTGCCGGATAACCTGAACCGCATCGAAACTGGCATCGAGCGGCGAATTCCGCTCGGCGTGGGGGCAAAAAACGCGAAGATCACTCCGACTGCACAAGAACGGATAGCAAAGCTGGAGAACAAAGCGGCCGGCATCGACTATCGGACCTTTTCCGGCTGGCAGGAACAACTTGGAACACTCGGTAGCGGGAATCATTTCGTGGAAGTGTGCCTGGATGAGGCGCAGCAAGTCTGGCTGGTCTTGCATTCCGGCTCACGCGGTGTCGGCAATCGAATCGCAAGTCATCATATAAAAATCGCTCAAAAGCTCATGGAGTTGCGCAAGGTGCCGCTGAAAGACCGGGACCTGGCATATCTGCCGGAGGAGACTCCCGAATTCAAGGACTACATTCGCGATTTGCTGTGGGCGCAGGACTATGCACTCGCGAACCGCGAAGAAATGATGGATCGCGCCATGACGGAACTCTCCTTCACGCTGTTCGGCGAAGCGGGACACGGGCAGGCCTTCACCAAACAACGCATCAATTGCCACCACAACTTCACCCAGATGGAAACCCATTTCGGAAAGAACATGTGGATCACGCGCAAAGGCGCCATCCAGATGAAACAGGCGCAGCTCGGCGTGATTCCCGGTTCCATGGGCACGCGCAGCTACATCGTCTCAGGGCTCGGCAACGCGGATTCCTACCATTCGGCGCCGCACGGCGCGGGCCGAAGGATGTCGCGGAACAAAGCGCGCGAGATTTTCACCATGCAGGACCTGGAGCAGGCGATGCAAGGCGTTGCCTCGCGCCTGCGCCCCAGCCTTATCGATGAAATCCCAGGAGCTTACAAGGACATCGATGAAGTGATGGAGAACAGCCGGGAGTTGGTGAAGATCGAGCACACTCTGAAGCAGATCGTGAACGTGAAGGGCGACTAAGCGGGTGCTCGTGCCGAACCGCGACCGGAAGGAAGCGCTTCCACGACAGTTGCTCTTCTGCCATTTTGTTACGCTCCGTTCCCGTCGCGGCTCGGCTGTCTGCGTCCTCAGTGTTATACTGGCCGTGTAAGCTCAAGTCTTCCCTCACTGTGGAATCAATGGGCCTGTGGCGCAGTTGGGAGCGCGCTTCCATGGCATGGAAGAGGTCGTCGGTTCGAACCCGACCAGGTCCACCAAATAATCACTCATTCCGCAGCGCGATCATCGGATCAATCCTGGACGCCTTCCGCGCAGGCATGTAGCCGGCTAGAATCGCTGCGCTCAGCAAGATCGCCACTGCCAGCGTCAGCGACAATGGATCGTTGGGCTTCATTCCGAAGAGAAAAGATTCCACCAACTTCGACGTGGCCAATGCCGTCGGCACACTGATCGCGAGGCCTACAGCCGCCAGCACGCACACCTCACGCAGAACCATCCAGACCACTCTGCCACTCTGCGCCCCAAGCGCCATACGAATGCCGATCTCGCTGGTGCGGCGGGCGACGTTATACGAAACCGTGCCGTAAAGACCAACGCAGGCGATCACCAGCGCCAGGATCGCGAAGCCGCTACACAATTCGGCGAACGTGATTTCCTGGTTGATGGTGCGGTCGATGTCCGCTGCCTGGCTTCTTATCTCGGACACCGGTACGCGCGCATCCGCCTGGCGAACCGTTTCGCGCACAGAGTTGATATACCGGAGCGGGTCGCCCGAGGTGCGCAACGCATACACCATCGCGTCCGGCCGCGGGAAGCCTTGGTTATACGGAATGTACGCCACGGGCGGAATGTCGTTGGTCAGGCCGCCATAACGTGCGTTCTTGGATACTCCGACAATCTCCATATCACGAGTTGTAAGGCCTCCTTCCTCGGTTGGCCCCAGGATCAGATGCTGCCCTAGCGGATTCCGATTGCCAAAATTGGCCTTGGCAAATACTTCGTTGATCACTGCAACGCCGGGCGAGCCGGGCCTGTCACGTTCCTCGATATCACGGCCGGCCAGTATTGGAATCTGCATGGTTCCGAAGAACGCCGGGCCAACGCTCAAAATGCGGTTGTGCGGATTCGGTTGGGCGCCAGCTACGCTGAGGGGCAATGAAGTCCCGGCTTCGATGAGCGAATCTTCGGAGAGACTCGCGTCACGCACGCCGGGGATCGCGTTGAATCGCCTGCGCAGTTCGCCGTAAAAAGCGGCAATTTCCGGGTCTTGGTGTCCGGCCTTCCGGGCGTCCAACTGGAACAACAGCACGTTCTCGCGGGTGAAGCCGATTTCGATCGATTGCAGATTCGAAAGCGTCCGCACAAAGAGTCCGGCTGCAACCAGCATCAGCAGCGAAATGGCGATTTGCCCCACTACCAGCAGGTGGCTTAAGCTAATGGGCCGGAAAGAATGCCGGACAGCCAGTTGGCCAGTTCGCGTTTCCTTCAGGGCCGGCATCACGTCCACGCGTGTAGCCTGCAGCGCCGGAGCCAGGCCGAATAGTACGCCTGTGAGGATGGAAAGCGCGGCCGCCACGCCGAGCACAGGCCAGTTCAACTGGGCGTGCAGCGTGAAGTTGGCTCGTCCATTCGCCAGCAACAGCGTGAGGAAACGAATCCCCCAAATCGCCAACAATACGCCCATGGCGCCGCCCAGCGACGCTAACAAAACGCTTTCGGTCAGCAATTGCCGCACAATGCGAAACCGGCCCGCGCCCACGCTCATGCGTAGCGCGATTTCCCGCCTTCTGGCCGCGGCACGCGACAGCAGCAGATTCGCGACGTTGGCGCACGTCAGGGCCAGGATCAATCCCACCATGGTCATCAATACATAGAGGGGCTTCGAATACTGGCGGCGCAGAGTCTCGAGGCCGCCCGCTCCTTCCTTCACCATTAGCTCGGGAAGATTCGCCCGCTGCCGCTCATTCGCGGCCGTGCTCGCCACCCATTGATGAAATGCCGGCGCCAATGCAGCTTGCGCTTGAGCAATAGTGACTCCCGGACGCAATCGGCCCATAACGTGGACCCAATAGTAGTGCTCATCGAGGTACCGCTCGGGTCGAAAACCAAACTGATTGCCGGCTCCCAGCAGTTCATTGGTGTGCATTGGAAGATAGACGTCGGGAGTCTCCGCGGGATCGACGCCGAAAAATTCAGGCGGCGTCACACCCACCACGGTGAAGGGCAAGTTGTCGATCTGGATCGGCTGGCCGGCTGCGTTCGCAGCTCCTCCGAATCGGCTTTGACTGAACGCGTAGCTCACAACAGCCACTGCGGGAACTCCTGGCCGGTCGTCGTCGGGATTGATCAGCCGGCCGGCAGCCGGAGGAACTCCGAGTCCGCGAAAATAGTCGCCGGACACCATCCAGCCGGCGGCAATTCCGGCTTGTCCTTTTGCCACCAGATTCAGACTTCTCACTTGCCAGGATGGGTAGTGGGCGAACACGATAGAGAAAACGGCATCGTTTTTCCGGAAGAGTTCGTAGGCCGGAAATGGGAAAAAGCCGGCCGTGATTCCCGATGAATCGTCATAGGAGTTGCCGCTCATACCGTGCCCAACGAAGTCGGGCCCAGTCGTCTTGACGTGCCAGTTCAGCACCACCAGCGACTCAGGATTAGCCACCGGCAGCGACCGCAGCAGGATCGCATCCATGAAACTGAAGATCGCGGTGTTGGCTCCGATCCCGAGCGCCAGAGACACCACCGCCAGCAGAGTAAACAGCCGGTTCGCCGCCATGGTCCGGAACGCGTAGCGCAGGTCCTGGCCAAGTTGCTCGAGCAGCGTCCATCCCCACGCTGCGCGGGTATTTTCCCGCACTAACGTTACGTTTCCCAAATCGCGGCGTGCGGCCAGTCGCGCTTCTTCGTTCGCCAACCCTTGTGCCTGACGCTCTTCCGCTTCCTCTTCCAAGTGGAATTGAAGTTCCTCGCGTAGCTCATCCTCCTTGCTTGGGCGACGCCGCAACCAACTCAACTTGCGAAAGAACGCGTTCATTCCGCCTCCTGATCGGCTGGCTTCAACACCAGTCCCATGGCGCGGGCGAACGCCTGCCATTTCGATTGTTCGCTGGCGAGCTGCTTCCGCCCGCGAGGCGTGAGGTGATAATACTTGGCTCGCTTGCCTTTATCCGATAGCTCCCAGGAAGCCGCGATCGAACCTTGCGCCTCCAGGCGGTGAAGCGCCGGATAAAGAGAGCCAGTCTCTACTTGGAGCAATTCCTCCGAGGTCCGCTGAATGTGTTTGGCGATGGCGTGGCCGTGGCTGGGCCCGGCCAACAATGTGCGAAGGATCAGGAGATCGAGCGTACCTTGCAGTAGTTCAACGCGCGTGGGCGGCTTGGGGCTCATTGTGTAGGCAGTCTACCATACATTCTGTAGAGTGTCTACAGTCCCCTTACTCACGTGCGGGGCTACAATCTGCTTTCTGCCGCCTGCCTCCTGCCGCCTTCTGATTAATGCCGCTGCAGCTCGTGCCAGTCCACCAACGTCGCGGCTGAATAGTTCTGCCCGTGTGCCGCCAGCGCCTGTTTCGCCCTTGCTTCCATTTCAGCGGCTTCCTTCTTACGATGGACCTTTCGCAGCAGCGCGGCATAGTTCAACAGGCATCCGGCCAAATCGGGATGCGCTGCCCCGACGGATTGCTCCCAGATGCCGATCGCCCGGAGATATGCCTTCTCGGCGTCCGCATAGCGGCTTTCGAAGCAATAGATCTGGGCCAAGTTGTTCAGCATGGCCGCCACCTCGGGATGATCCGGCCCAACCGTCTTCTCTTCAATTGCCAGCGCACGTAAGTATGCACTCTCGGCGTTCTGATAGGCGTGTTGATTTGTCTCGATGAGCGCCAGATTGCTCAGTACGCCAGCCAATTGATAGTGGTCCTTGCCAAAAGCCTTCTCATAAATATCGAGGGCACGGTCGAACAGCGGCCGGGCTTCCTCCAGCCGGCCTTCGTCGCAGTACAGCACTCCCAGGTTGTTGCTCGCATTCGCCACGCGCGGGTGTTCGGGACCGAGCGCCGCTTGAAGCATGGGAATCGTCCCTTCGAAAAGTTGTTCGGCCTTGCTGAACTGATGCTTCACTCGATACAACTCGCCCAGCCGCAGCATGCTATCGGCCAGATCGGGATGGTTCGACCCAAGAGCCGCATGCCGTAACGCCAGCGCCCGCCGGTAGGATACTTCTGCTTCCTGGTAATGCCCCAGCGAATACTGCAGGAAGCCCAGATCGTTCAGAGTTGCGGCCACTCCCAATTGGTCCGGAGTTTTCGCCTTCTCCCGAATCGCGAGGGACTGCACGTAAGCCGACTCCGCTTGCTGATAGTGGCCTAGCCGAAGTTGAATCCAGCCCACCGCGTCCAGCGTGTCGGCCACGCTCGGATGGTTTGGCCCGAGCTGCGCCTGATGGATCTCCAGCGATTTGCCGGCCAGGACCGCTGCCTCTTCAAACTTGCCTTCCACTCCGTACAAACGAGCGTTGTTCAGAAGGATTGCTCCCATCAATCTGGGCGCTGGGTGCTGCTCGCACAGGGCCGTGGCTTTCTCGTATAGCGCGCCCGCCGAGGAATAGTCGCCGAGAACCTGCTTCACCAGCGCCAGTTGATACATGCTCTGCGCCGTCTCCAACGGTTGTGAAGACGCGCTGGCGCGATCAAGCGCGGATTGAAAGGAGGAAGCAGCCTCGGCATATCGCCCTTGTGCTTGGAGTTGTTGGCCTTGGGCAAGCAATTGCCCCCATTCCGCGTCTTGAGCCATCGAGGCCGGTGGCCCGAAAACGGAACAACCGAGGATTCCTACCGCGAACCTCACCGACCTCTTTTGTTTCGTTGGGTTCGGCGCCATCCAAACCTCCCGGACCATCGTCCGCTGATTGGGGAATCGTCAGACTCAGGTCTCTACCTTAGAACTCGACTAAATATTTCAATCATGTGTCTCTTTGATTACAAATATGTTAACAGCAGTGTAGCATTGGATGGTCAGTTTGGAAATGGAAATTGTGGGTGACAGATGTGAATCCAGGAAGACAGTCGCGAACTTCGGTCCTCTCGGGAATGGAACTGTAAGCTAGATTTACGGCGGGTGATCTCACGCCTGTAACATTTGTTACCGCACCTGGAAATTTCACTGAAAGGTGCCGGCTACGCCTTGGTTCTACCCCTAACTCGCAGTATCCACCTGTACGAAAGATAGGTTGCAACCTTATAACCGACATGTTTTACTAGGCTTCGCTCCCAATTTCTCATGCGAATGACTAACTCGGGACAGCAAGCGAATTGTGGCATCGGCTACTACTCAAAACTATGAACTCCAAACTGCGGGCGCTCCCTCATCGCGAGGTTTTTCCTCCGGCGACAACCTGGGGAGCATGGCGCGTGTCGGAACCTTCACGTGCCCCAGTCGTCCTCATCGTTGATGAGGACCTGGGCTTTGTCTGGTGGTTGGGCCAGATGTTTAGTCAGGCAGGCTGTCAAGTCGTGCCCGCTTTGAATTCCGGGCAGACTGATTCTCTCGCCCGCGATTTGAATTTGAAAATCGATGTCATTGTGGTGAATCCAGAGTTGGCGGGTGTCTCGGAGTTGATACAATCCCTGAGTTCCGAACGGCCCCTCAAGATCGTTGCCATTCGCAACAGCAATACTCGCGTCCGCACCGCGGTGCATGCCCACGCCACGTTGGACCGGCCTTCGGGTTGGGGGCCAGTTTCCGAGAAGGAGTGGCTGGGATGTGTGCGCAGGGTGGTGAAGGACGTCGAAGCCGCCGGCGTTGCGCGAAGAGAGTGCTCCTAGATTCTTCGCATCCAATCCCGACGGCTCCTCCTACCTGTTCTAGAGTAGCCGTGGAAAATTAAAACTCCCGCGGCGATCGGTCAAGAGTTATCATCGAATGGCAGCGATGTCAGTCGACCTCACCGACCCAGTCTCGCCCCGAACCCGCCTGATAGTCCTGTCGTTTTGCGCCGTCGCGGTTGCCGGACTGACGATTTGCGAACGATTGCTCGGCCCGAAGATCTCGCTGGCATCTCTCTTCTTTCTTCCACTGCTGGTTGCCGCGGCTTTCGTACCGCGATGGATGATCTTCCTGCTGGCGATCGCTCTGGTATTGGAGCGCGAGATCTTCGGACCCTTTGCGTTCGACCAAAGTGCGCCCGTGCGTATCAGCTTGAGCCTGGTTGCATTTACGGGAGCGGCGCTGTTTGCCGGCGAGTTGGTTCGAAACGGCAGGATCATGCGCCGAATGCGAGAGGAAGCAATGGCCCGTTCGGACGCCGAGGGCGAAGCGCGCGCTTTGGTGGAGAGCAGTCCCGCTGCCGTTCTCACGGTGGATTCGGAAGGTAAGATCGCCAGGGCGAATGAAGCGGCTCGGCGGCTGTTGGGATTTGCGCATGGTTCTCCGGAAGGCGAATCTATCGAAACTTACATTCCACTTCTCGCCAAGCTCCTGCGATCGAAGCCCACAATTCGTGTGATGCGTACAGTGGTGGAGGCCAGCGGGCATCTGCGCAATGGCGAGACATTCTATGCACATATCTGGGTCTCCCTGTATGTGGGCCGCTCCGGTCCACGCCTGGCGGCGATCATATCCGATGTGACCGAGCAACTCCGCGACCGCGAAGAGAGCGGTCTTCGGCAGCTTCTGAGCAGTTCACGAATCATTGCAGGCGCCGTTTCGCATGAAATACGCAATCTGGCGGCTGCAGCGTCCGTTCTTTACCAGAACCTCAACAACTGTGCCGGCGTGCGGGATAACGCGGACTTTGGCGCTCTTGGAAGTGTTATCGAAAGTGTTTTGAAGCTCTCGTCCCAGGATCTTGAGGACGATAGTGAAGAGGTCTTGGAAGGCGTCGATGTCGCCGAGCTGCTTCAGGAACTGCGAACCATCATCTCGCCGACTTTCGACGAAGCTGGGGCTGGTCTCGCTTGGGGAATCGGCGCTTCCCTGCCCCATGTGCGGGCGGACCATTCGGGTCTTCTGCAAGTGTTTATCAATCTGGCTCAAAACAGTTGCAGAGCGCTGAAAGGCAGGCCGGAAGGACAGCTCCGTATTAGTGCGGATCGGTTGACAGGCGAGTCGGTTATCATCCGTTTCACCGACAATGGGCCCGGCATCTCGGGCGCGGATCGAATGTTCCAGCCCTTGCAGTCCGGCGCTTCGTCGACTGGTTTCGGTTTGTTCATATCGAGAGCGATTATACGGACCTTCGGCGGCGAGCTGCAGCATACGCAACAGCCCGGGGAGTGTTGTTTTGTAGTTGAGCTTCCCACCGTAATGTCTCAGGAAAGTGCCAGTGCCTGACGCGACGAAGATCGTGCTGATCGACGATCACGCTTTGTTTCGTGAAGCGATTGCACGCTTGCTGGCGGCCCAGACCGATATCGAAATCATCGGAGAAGGCGCCACCGTCGGCGAGGGGTTGGAGATTGTGAAGTCGAGGCCAGTGGATGTTGTGCTCCTGGATATCAATCTTGGCTTCGAGCAAGGCGGGACGTTTTTGAACTTGGCGCGAGCGGTAGGATTTTCGGGCAAAGTGCTGGTTGTAACGGCGGGTGTCAGCAAGCTCGAGGCCGGCCGGCTGCTGCAACGGGGCTGCGCGGGAATTTTCTTAAAGCATGAGCGTCCCCAGCTCCTGATCGAGAAGATCCGCGAGATCATGCTTGGTACGGACCAGACCGAGGGAAAGACCGCCAGTATGGCCCCCACGGAACAGAACGGCGATCAAGAAGCGGGGCGTCCCCTCACGCCGCGCGAACGCCAAGTCCTCTGCGGCGTTTTCAGTGGCCGGACCAACAAAGAAATTGCCCATAAATTGGGTGTATCGGAATCACTCATCAAAGCGTTCCTCCAGCAGCTTTTTCGCAAGACCGGTGTTCGCTCGCGGGCGCAATTGGTCCGGGCCGCCGTCGAACGGTATTGGAAGGAACTGGAGGAGGACTGCGAAGACACCTGGACCTGAAAGCACNNGCCCGCCGTGCGGAACTCATGACTCGCGATCTGAACAGCAATTCCTGTAGTATCTTTACGAACGATGCGCCCCCGCATTACCAGCTTCAGGGCACACACACCTTCCAACAAAAAGGGCCACTCTATCGCCAACTCCACTCGGCCTTTCACCGGCAGACTGTCGCCGGTTTCAAAAAAGATTCCGCCGCTGCTGATATTCAATGTAAGGCCGGTTCCAAGACGGTCAACTCGACCTTTTTTCAGCAACTTGTATTCAACTTTCAGTGTGATCGGATACCTTTGGTGTAAACGCTGATCAGCTCGATGGGTTTCTAAAAGCCGAACAGCGGTACGTGCCAAGGCGGGAGACATTTCCCTTCCAGAAAAGATACAGAATGACGTTTTTATATCACCTTTCGCGGCCCCCGTCAATAGAAAACCATCAGATTGCCGGTTTGGAGCAAACTGGCGCACTATAAATCGTGCGCCGGCGTGACAAGGCGTTACAAACTATTTACGGTGCACCTTAAGTATTCTGAAAGCCAACGCGCCGATCTTCGAAAGGCAAGCCAGCGTTCGTTAACCGAATAATACACCCAGCGCCATCTGTTATCTATCGGACAAAAGATTCGAAGCCCGCCTTGGCGGATGGGCCAAGACCATCACTGGAGCACTGGTATCCCACGTATTCTTTCCGGCAACGGGCGCTAGGCCGCTTCTCGGCGGCGCTTTCATTAACGAAGAATGTCATTCGGACCGGCAGGCAGTAAGGCAACATTTCAGTGAGAATATCCTGGCCCTGAACCCACTCCTACCGCAATGCATAGTGATACTTCCCTAACTTCCATCGTCGACCCTGTAATCTCTCTGGTCCCTCGCGCGGAGCTCCGTGACACGCTGCGGAGCGCTTTCTCCGCAGAGCAGACCGCGGTAGAAAGCATCGAAGAGTTCTTCCGCATGCTCCCTTCAGCGGCATGGTCGCGCGACCTGCTGTGTACCTTCGCTGGTTCCTGGAAGGCAACGCACCTCAAGATGCTCGGGATCTATGGGCTTTCCTGCCGCCTGCAAAGATCCGCCGGCGGTGCGGAAGACCCGGACCGGTCCAACCTATACCTTGCCGCGGCGCGGAATGCAGCCACCAGTTACGAGGATCTCGGCCTGGACTTCGATGGCGCCACACACGCGGAGCTCTACGACGATTTTGCGGAGGCTCTCACCGGCGGCGACCTTTGGACGCTACGGAGATTCCGTCTCCCGGAGGCCCATCGTTTCAGCCGATGGTGCTACCGCAACATGGTGGTGGAACCCATCGCCGATGGATTGCTGACCAACATGTTCTCGGAAATTTACAATCATGGCGAGTATTCAATCGCTCAACCGTCGGCAGACGCCTATTTCCAGCAACACACTCGCCTCACCCCGCAAGAACGCCGCAAAGCCATCACCTACATCGCCGCCCATGTGGAGGACGATACCGAGGCCGATCACTTTCTGGTAGTAGTGGAAGCGCTTGATCGTTACCTGGCCGCCGCCAAAACACAATTCGACGCTGAGCGGGCCTCTTCCGTTTTCCGCACCTATCTAGGAAACCTCGCTCCAGTAATGCGGAAATTGACGGAGATGATGCGGACCGAACTCGCCAGCGGTCGAGCGAAGCCCCTGGCGGCCAGCGGCGTACACGCTTAAATGTCCGCCTCACAATCCGCCCTGGCGCCCTCGCAAATTCTGGCGCCAGTGCGGCGATTCTTCGAATACGCGGCTGCGGCCGATGCTATGGCAGGCTATGAAGCAACGTTGCGCGAAAACGCGTTGCGCAGACGCCGGAACGGGGGGACCGTCACCGACCAGGACCAGCTGGAAGAAGTGTTTTGCTTGTTTCCGGCGCGGCCCCTGCAGCCGCCTTTGGCCATCGTAGGAGGCATGGGTCCGCTAGCCGGCGCCATGGCTTTCCGCCGCGCGTGCTCACGCTTCCGGGATTCCCGGCCCGTAGTGCTCTTTCAGGCCTGCTCCGTGCCTGACCGCTCCACGATCATCTTACACGAGGATGGCCAGCGAACTCGATTGTCCAGCGAAGTGGCTTCGCAGTTGGCCGCCGCCGTGAGGCTTGCCGTGGGTGTCGCTGGTTCGGCCAGTCAGACCGCCCGCTGCATCATAGCCTGCAATTCCGCTCATTATTTCTGGCGGCTGTTGGAAGACGAGCTCCGGGAGTGCGAAGTGCAGATGATCTCCTTGGTGGATTCAACCCTGCATGCACTCCAATCGCAGTCGTCGCGAAAGACGCTGGTGCTAACAGCGGAGGGAGCCCGCGTAGGCCAGGTGTTTTCGGCGCCCTTCCGTGATGCCGGGATAGCGTTTGACGAGCCGTCGCCCACGCTGAGTCGTCTTTTGATGCGCGCCATCTTCGAAGGCGTGAAGGCGCTCGACGACCGNNGGATGTACGGAACTCCCGCTCTTGATCGACCTCCTGCGACTCCACGGCAGCCTCGCGGTCGCCGCCTTTCTTTCCCGCATGAGGATCGTCGACCCAATGGAGGAAACACTTTGCCGGGTCTGACCATCGAGCAATCCATCCCGGCGCGGTTCGAGCAGCAGGCGCGCCTGTATCCGGACCGGATCGCCATTCAGGATCCCGAAACCGCGCTCACCTATCGCGATCTGAACCGGCTGGCCAACCGCATCGCACGCGCCATACTGACAGTCCGTGGGCCGGCTACGGAGCCTGTTGCGCTGCTGCTTGGAAATGGCGTCCCGGTTGTAGCCGCCATGCTGGGAGTGTTGAAGGCCGGGAAGTTTTATGTCTCACTCGACGCCTCGCAGCCCATGGAGAGGATGGCGGCGATCCTCGCGGAAATCCGGCCGGCTCTGCTGATTGCCGATAACCCACGGATGGAACAGGCTGAGACGCTGTGCACCGCGCCGTTGCTTAACTTAAGCGCACTGGAGCCGGGCATTTCCGAAGAGAATCCAGGCCTCGAAATCTCCGCTGACACGCTGGCGTACGTGCTCTACACCTCCGGTTCCACCGGAGCACCCAAGGGAGTGATGCACGACCATCGCTACGTGCTGCATCTGACCATGGTCTACACCAACAGCGGTCAGATATCGTCAGCGGACCGTTTGGCGTTGCTCTCGCCGCCAAGCTTTGCCGGCGCCGTTCGAGATATTTATTGCTCCCTCCTCAATGGAGCGGCGCTGTTTACTTTCGACGTACACCGCGGGGACATCACAACCCTGGCCGCCTGGCTGCGGCAAAATCAGATCACGGTATTCTTCGCGGTGGCCACCATGTTCCGGAACTTTTGCCGCCTGCTCTCGCTCGACGACCGATTCCCCGCAATGCGGCTGGTCGAACTGGGCAGCGAAACGGTCTACGCCGGCGACGTCGATCTCTTCCATCGGCATTTTTCCGAGGCGTGGCGCATGATCGTGAACCTGGGCGGTTCGGAGATCAGTCCCGTCTGCCAGTTCCTGGTGGACGCGGGCACTCGAATTCAGGGGACCACCGTTCCGGCAGGCTACGCCGCGGAAGATGTCGAGTTGCTGCTCTTGGACAACGACGGGAACCCGGTGGCCGCGGGCAGTCCCGGTGAAATCGTCGTGCGGAGCCGGTATCTTTCCCGCGGCTATTGGAGCCGTCCCGAGCTGACTCGAGCGGCGTTTCTGCCTGACCCGGAAGGCGGCGACCGGCGTCTGTTCCGCACTGGTGAATTGGGCAGGCTGCTGCCCGATGGCTGTCTGCTGCACCTGGGGCGGTGCGATTTTCAAATCACGATCCGGGGTTACCGCGTGGAACCCGCCGACGTGGAGGCATTCTTCACTGGCACGGGACTGGTCCGCGAAGCGGCCGTCACCGCCTGGCTCGACCCGGCCGGCGAACAAAACCTGGCCGCCTGGCTGGTTCCGGTGCACCCCGAGGCTCCGCCATCCATCGACGAACTGCGCACCCTGGCCGCCGCAGCTCTACCCGCCTATATGTTGCCAGCGAGCATCGTCCTGATGGGCACGCTACCCACCACCTCGAGCGGCAAGCTGGACCGTCACGCGCTGCCCGATCCGCGCCATGCCGGGCAGCAGTCAGCTACGGCCTAAGAAAACTGCTGTCCGGGGGTTTTTGAGAGAGCTCGGCCAACTGTCCACTTGGCTAACTGCACGTCCAAGCGCGGGTCAGATCGACTTTCTCGAAGCTGATGGCTGAGGCGTTGAATACCGCATTCAGAACTCCTTCGTTCAGCCTTTAGACGCGTTTCACAAGCAGGGATACAAGGTACGCTTGGGAGATTTGCTCTCCTGTTATAATCGGCCAGGTGTTGAAGATTTTCTCCGCTGACTTTACCTGTGTTAACGCCTCCACCGGATCAAGATCCTTCGTGAGATTGTAGTCCGCGAAATGCCGGTCTTCCTGGAGCTGACTGAAGGTTTGGGCAACGAGTCGAAGGTTGGTGACAACCGTCGGGTCCTCGCCAGTGTAAGGAAAATCGGCTCTGCGCAGAAAT
>PMUN01000208.1:0-1882 GCA_003166875.1 Bryobacterales bacterium
GCACGGGCGAACTGGAGATCCTGGGGCGTTCCGACGGGCAAGTGAAACTGCGGGGACAGCGAGTGGAATTAGGTGAAATCGAGCATCGGCTCGGCATGCACCCGAGCGTGCGGCAAGCAGTCGCCGTGGTGGAAGCCCAAACCCTTTGGGTCTTTGTCAGCCTTCATTCCGGGGCGAGCGAGCCCACCCAGACTGAATGGCGCGATCACCTGTCCATCGCTCTACCCTCTTACATGCTGCCTGCGGCCGTGCTCCACGTGCCGGCCATCCCTGTGAATACTTCCGGAAAGGTGGATCAGGCGGCCCTGTTGCGGGTGACTCGTGAGCAAGACGCACGTCCCACCGAACCGCCTCGAGACGGTATCGAACAACACATCGCGGAGGCGTGGGCGGAGAAGCTCGGATGCCGGGTCATCGGCCGCGACGATAATTTTTTCGACCTCGGCGGCAACAGCCTGCGAGCCATCTCCGTGGTCAATCATCTTCGGCGCAATTTCCAATGCAACATCAACGATCTCTATGAACATCCCCGGCTGGCAGATTTCGCTCGTGCGTGCCAACCGCGTCCTGAGCATCTGCGGACGGTGATCCAATCCGCACGCCAGCATTGGCATTGCTACCAGAGCGGCCTTGCCGACTACGAGCGGGATCGCGACGCGGCACTGGCTGCAGCTTACCGGGATTATGAAACGCGGAACCGAGCTTATCAGCGGAACGACGTGGGCGGACGCCGGGATTATCACCGGGTTCTTCTGACAGGCGCGACTGGTTATCTGGGCAGCTATCTACTGCGCGAGCTTCTGGCCGACCGGGATCGACAAGTCAGCGTGCTGGTGCGCGGCTGCGACGACCAAATGGCCCGCGCCCGCTTGGGTGAGGTTCTCTGCTACTACTTCGGTCCGGAAAAGGGCGCCGCTCTGCGGGACGATCCTCGCCTGACGGTACTGGCTGGCGACTTGCGCCGGGACGATCTCGGCCTGTCGCCGCGTGCGCATGATCAGTTGGCGAGCAACCTCCAGGCAATCTTCCACGCCGCGGCCAATGTGAAGCATTTCGGCCATTTTTGGGAATTCCATGCCGATAACGTGGCCGCTACCGGCCGATTGCTGAAGCTGGCGGCCCACCGTGCCGCGAACCCCGCCGATTTTCATTTTGTTTCGACGCTGTCGGCGTGTGGCAAAGCGCCCGAAGACGGCTTCCGCCTGTTCACGGAATACGACAACGCGCCCGATGCGTTGGACGAGAGTTATTATGTTCGGAGCAAGCAGGAGGCCGAGCGGATGGTGGTTGCCGCGCGCGGCGAACTCGCTAATGCCTGCATCCACCGCGTCGGCAGTTTGGTATTTGCGGCGGAAGGTGGCCCGCTTCAATTCAACATCACGGAAAACGCTTTCTTTCGTCTGCTGGCGGCTTTGATGCGTTTGGGAGTGGCGCCCGACGATTCCCATCTATGGCTTTGCCATGTGGACGTGGTGGCGCGCGCGCTGGTGCTGCTGGCTGGCGCGGCTGATTTAAACAACGAAACTCATCATCTGGAAAATGCGCGAATGGACACGCTAGCCGGGTTCGTCACCGGCGCTGAGGGTGTCCGCGCCTGCCGTTTCGATGCTTTCCTTGACCGGCTGGAAGCGGCGNNCGCCGCAAGCGCGGGCGCGCCGTCTGGAGATCGTCTCTGAGCGAACCCAGATGCTGCTGGCCAGGCTGGGGCTTGTGTGGCCTCAAGTTCCGGCTGCGGGGCAAGCGGAAATGTTGCGTCAGGCGGCCCAGCTTTTCTCAGAGCCGTCATTCACGAACGCGGCGTCGGGAGGGACCATCTAGTGTTGTGTTCCTGAAATTTATTGAAGAATTCACAAAGCGGGACGGTCCCCCTGGACCGCGGCCG
>PMUN01000208.1:1891-5973 GCA_003166875.1 Bryobacterales bacterium
GTACTCACCGTAACTTCCGGCATTGCCAATGCGATGAATCTGGCGGTGATCAATGCCGCCGTCGACGCCTTGAAGACAGGCGGACCATCCTGGCGGATCTTCGTGGGGTTCGGGCTATCCATCGCGCTGTTCGTTTATTCGCTGCGCTACATTCTCTATGAATCCACCCGGATTACCGAGGCCGCCATTTGCAGCGNNCCCGGATCAGCCGGGACACGGCAGCCATCTCACAGGCGGCGCGGCCGCTGTTCGCGGCGGCTCAAGGCGCAATCATGATCGTCTGCATCGTGGCCTATATGGCCTTTGTGTCGCCGGTGGCCATGCTGCTTTGCGTCATCCTGATTGCGGCCGGCGCCGGCAAATATTTCAAGGACCGCGCGGCCTATGACCAGGGCTTGCAGGACGCATCGAAACAGGAAGACGAACTGTTCGAATCGCTGGACGGCTTACTGAAAGGGTTCAAGGAACTCCGCATCAACAAACTGAAAAGCGACGACGTGTTCGAGGAATTCCAATCCACTGCCACGCGTGTTCGCGACGTGCGCGGGCGTGTAATGATTCTGTTCTCGAACAATATTATATTTATTGAAATGTTTTTCGTTCTATTATTGGGGGCCGTTGCCTTTGTCCTGCCCGTAATAGCGACATCATTTGTGGGAACGGCCACAAAGATTGTCGCTGCTATCCTGTTCTTTTTCGGGCCGCTGACCAATGTGGTTGTCATGATCCCCTTGCTTTCGCAAGTGAACGTCACGGTGGAAAACCTGCGGCGCCTGGAAGCGATGCTGGACGGGGCGCTAGCGAAATCCGCCGGACAAGAAGCATCCCCCCTGGTTGACATGAGTTCCTTCCACGCTATCCGGTTCGAGGGAGTCTCGTTCACCTATCGGGACCCGGACGGCAATGCCACGTTTCAGGCCGGCCCCATCGACGGCGAAGTCCGGCGCGGTGAAATCCTGTTTCTGGTCGGCGGCAACGGCAGCGGCAAGACAACATTCCTGAAACTTTTCACCGCCCTGTACTGGCCGGCGGAAGGGGCCATCCGCGTGGATGACGTGGCCATCGGGCCAGCCAACATACAGTCCTATCGCAACCTGTTTTCGGCCATCTTCTCAGACTTCCACCTGTTCGACAAGCTGCACGGGTTGAGCGATGCGGCGCCGGAACGCGTCAACGCCTTGCTGCAATTGATGGAGATCTCCGACAAGACGGCATTTCGCAACGGGCGGTTCACCAATACCCATCTCTCTACCGGTCAGCGCAAACGTCTGGCCCTGATCGTGTCGTATCTCGAGGACAAACCCGTGTATGTTTTCGACGAAGTGGCGGCCGATCAGGACCCGCAGTTTCGCCGCTATTTCTACGAAACGATGCTTCCGGAACTTAGGAATACCGGCAAGACGGTGGTGGTGGTGTCGCACGACGACCGCTATTTCCACGTCGGCGACCGCGTGCTCGAAATGGATTACGGCAAGTTAATCGACCTTCCGCAACGGCGATGAAGGCCGCCCGCGAAAGCGCACGTCCATCGGATTATTACGCGCCACCTCTCGCTTGCGGATGCAGCCGCTTTCCTGAAAGAATTATTGCAACCCAACGCGACCGGTCATCGTAATCAGATACGTGAGAGCAACTCGTTGTAGCTTGGCCTCGATCGCATTGATCTTGAGCGGAGCCGGTTCAGGGGCCGCAGCGATTCGCTTCGAAGATTTCGCTTCAGTCCATGCGCTCACCTTGGTTGGTGATGCCGTGGTGACTGGCAACACGTTGCGTCTCACGCCTGCCAAGGGCAATCGATCGGGCGCCGCTTGGTTCCGCGAGAAGCAGCCCGTGGGAGCCGGTTTCGAGACCACGTTCCAATTCCAATTGACGCATCCAGGCGGACTCGGACATGGCGCCGACGGGTTCGCTTTCGTCATACAGAATTCGGGGCCGGAGGCATTGGGAGGACGTGGCTCTGCTGGGGGCTTTGCGGTTACAGATCCAGATTTCCGCCACAGGGAAGCGGCCATCCCATGGAGCATCGCGGTTTTCTTCGATACCTATAGGAACAAGGAGGAAGGCGATCCTTCGAACAACTACGTCGCGTTCTGTACGTACGGCAGACCCAATGAGGCGCGCTGGCCGGCGCCACGCCTGGCGTTCACGCCGAATTTGCCGGTTCGGTTGAAGGACCAGAAGGTGCACACGGCCCGCATATTGTTTCAGCCGCCGGTTCTTTCGGTCTTTCTAGATGACTCTTCGGCTCCCGTTCTGCAATCGGTTGTGGATCTCTCGATCGTGGTGGATGGAAACGGCGGAGCCTGGGTCGGATTTACGGCTTCAACCGGTGGCGGGTACGAGAATCACGATATCCTCAACTGGTCTCTCACGGCGACGGGCGTTTCCTCCAGCATGTCCGTGGTCTCTTCTGCGATCACGTTTCACACGTCCGCGTGTCTCGCCGGTCGCAACCTATGCACGCCCGAGAGCGCCGTCGTCGAGCACAGCAGAGCAGGCTACCATGTCATTCTGCCCGGCAATTTGGAATGGGGCGCTAGCATTCCTAATCCGCCCGGTAGAACGGTAGTGGTGACAAACGCTCACGGCATTGTTTGTTGGGACCTCACCGCGCAAGGCTCGGACGGATGCAGCGGGCCCTCGGGCAATGCTACAACCGTTGGCTCTGGGTTCTTGGCCGCTGACGCGCCGGCCGGGGCCTTGCTGATAAGGACCCATGATGGACAGGTCTGGTTTTCCGTGAATGGGCGTAGTGGCGCTGAGTTCAAGAACAATCAAGGTTTTTACGAATTCGATTTGGAAATCAAATAGCTGCTTCCGATCGGCAGTGAAATATAGACTGGTACCAGCAACGTCCATATCGCGGGTTCCACGACAGGCAGCATGACTGAGAATTCGGTCAGGGTCGGCGCGAGCGTTGGGCGAGATAGTGTTGATCGAGCGCCTGCCGGACCAGCGTTTTGATAACAGCTTGGCGGCTCACATTGAGGTCCTTAGCAGCTTTATCCAGTTCTTCCAACATGCTCGCAGTTACGTCCACGTTGACCCGCTGAATCGGCTGAACCATTCGGCCCTGGCCCTTGAAGAAATGCGAGACGTCTTTACCTTGATCGGCCAACCGGGCAATCGCTTCAGCAGAAACCGGTCTGGCAGTTTTACGAGTTTTCTTCATACAATCGTATCTCCTCCTTCGCACCGGAACATCCGGCGGCTGATCGAGCCAATAAGGTCGAGAGAACAACTCCTGCACCTCTTCGAAAGCGGTGCCGCGCCGTGGATTCGCTCTGAGGCGCTTTTCGAAGATCGAAGCTAAACCGCATCTGATATGACTGTTATACCGCTATGGCCCGTTCGCCGCCGTCCGCGTTCATGTTGCTGAGCGCCCTCCGGTTGCGGATGACGCTTCAGTTCGCAACCCAACGAATTCTACGATCAGTAGGGAGCTGGCTTCTGTTCTCCGATGTGGCCAGCAGCTCGCGTGAAGCAACTGGACGCGCGATAATAGTTTCGTGGTTCCAACCGGCTACGTCAATCAGGCTCAGCTTGGCGAGATCATCGCCCAGGCTGCCCAGCATCTGGGGCCGGAGGTCGTGCACGTCGCGTACAGCCTGGGACCGGATTCGACCGGCGAACCGTCGCTTTTCTTCCGCATCCTGCTGGCCGATGTGTATATCCGCGAGGAGACTATCGCGGACTTAACGGGCCGGATCTCCGCAGCCCTTTTCGACGCCACACGCCCCATCGAAAACTGGGGCTTGCGGCCATATTTTAATTTCAGGAGCAAGTCCGAACAGGACCGCCGCCGTGATCCTGACTGGGTATAGATGGCGTATCACGATGACTTGCTGGCGCAGGCACTATAGCTTATACGCGTCACCCCACCGAGCCAACTGACCCTGCGTCGCGCGGTGTCCGCCGCGTACTACGCAGTTTTCCACTATTTGATCGCGGAAGCCACATCCAACTGGAACAACATCCCGTTGCGCACAGCTCTCGGAAGAGCCTATGACCACGGCACCATGAAGACCGCCTCCAATCGAATACTAAATCCAAAAGATTTTCCGGCTCTGCGCAGGAATTAG
>PMUN01000145.1:0-136 GCA_003166875.1 Bryobacterales bacterium
CGGCGGGATCGATGTCGACGTGAATCACCTTGGCGTGCGGAGCGAAGGCTGCTAAACGGCCCGTGACGCGGTCGTCGAAGCGGACACCCAGGGCAATCAGAAGATCGGTGTTGCTCATGCCCATGTTGGCGGCGTA
>PMUN01000145.1:189-52548 GCA_003166875.1 Bryobacterales bacterium
CTGGCCGGTGTGGCCTTCGGTGTAGACCTTGTAACCGGGAAGATGAATGGAGGAGACGGGCGTGTAATGAGCTTGGGCCTGGAAGACGTCCTTCGGAATATCCACTAGCACTGGTCCGGGACGGCCGCTGGATGCAATATAGAACGCCTCGTGGATTGCTTGAGGTAGCTCAGCGACGGTCTTGACCAGGAAGTTGTGTTTGGTGCAGGAGCGCGTGATGCCGAAGGTGTCAGCTTCCTGGAATGCATCGCTGCCGATCAGCTTGGTGGAGACTTGGCCGGTGAGCGCGACCACGGGAATGGAGTCCATCATGGAATCCACCAGGCCGGTTACCAAGTTGGTTGCGCCTGGACCGGAGGTGGCGCAGCAGACTCCCACGCGTCCGGTGGAACGCGCGAAGCCTTCCGCGGCGAACGCGGCATTTTGTTCGTGACGGACCAGAACATGCCGGATGGGGTGATCGTAGAAGGCGTCGTACAGCGGCAGCGTTACACCGCCTGGATAGCCGAAAATGCAGTCCACGTTTTCGCGAACCAGGCATTCCAGTAAAATCTGGGCGCCGGACATCAGTTTCGCTTCTGGCGCTCCACTTGCCCGATGGGCGCTGGTTGTCGTCGACATTGGGTTCGTTTCCTCCAAAAATGAAAAAGGCCATTGGCTGGGTTTGTATCCCCCGCCAATGGCCTCTTTGAGATTTTTCTCCGAAGCCTTCAGGCGGGGCCGGGTACGGCGACCTGAATAATAATCGGAAGTAGCCTCGGAACCTGACCGATCCGAAGGAGAGCTGACACAGTGCCACCCGGTAGGGTGGACGCGGCGCCAAGCTGACTCTCGGATCTTGTCATTGAGTCTAGAGTACCGTAGCAGTCCGGCAAATGCAAGGGGGTATCAGCATAAATAATGCTGATGTTCTTATTGGGTCATGTAGATAGCCACCACCCTTGTAAAGGGCTTGTACCCGCATTCTGCCTATGTTACACTTTCGTAAATTATAGCTTCGACAAGCCAAGTGGCCGAAGTTCGAGTTTCGGGTCTCTAGTCGTTTCCAATTACGAAGCTGTGAAAGTTGTATTCGTGCTGCAGAGCACCCCGGGCAGTTTCCCGCGCTCCGTTGCGCACATATACAAGGCATCAACACAAAAAGGAGTTGCTCATGATTCGAAGAATTCTTCCCGTTGCATTATTGGTAACATTGCTTGCGTCGGCATCACTCATCGCGCAGACCTTTCGAGGAGGCGTTTCGGGTACCGTAAACGATGCCACAGGCGCAGCCGTGGCGGGTGCAGCCGTCAGGCTTGTGAGTCCGGATACAGGCCTGACGCGTGAAGGCACAACTACTTCAACAGGTGAGTTCGTTTTTCAGGATCTCCCGCTCGGCAAGTATGATATTACGGTCACCCAGTCCGGCTTTGATACTGTTCACGTGTCGGGTGTTGTGGTGGATGCCGGCAAGATTGCAACCTTGGCACTGAAGCTGGAAGTGGCAAAACAAGCGACCACCGTCGAAGTTGCGGCCTCTGTCGTGGCGATTGAGACTAGTTCTTCGGCGGAAACCAGCCTAATCAACACTGCGGAGATCCTGGACCTTCCTTTGAATGGCCGCGATTTCACACAGTTGTTGAAGTTCAACCCCGGCGCCAACGCCAACGGTTCCCTCAACGGATCCAGGTTTAACGGCGTCGATTGGAAGATCGACGGCGCCGACAACAATGACCTTTGGCACAACGTAAACGCCGTCAATCAGGGCGGTGTGTCGGGCATCGGCGGCGTGCTGCTCCCGATCGACTCTATCGACGAATTCTCCCTGCAGAGCAGCAGCAGCGCCGAAGAGAACCGCAACTCGGGTGGCGTGCTGAATGTGGTGGTCAAATCAGGAACCAACAGTTTCCATGGTTCCGTGTATTACTTCAACCGGAACGAGGCGCTGGCGGCGAGTGACTGGTTCACGCCTCCCGGTTCGCCAAAAACGGAACTCCGCAACAACCAGGAAGGTTTCTCCGTTGGCGGCCCCATCGTGAAGAACCACACATTTTTCTTCATGAACTACGAGCAGCAGAATTATCGACAGGCTCTCACCGCCCCCGGAACCACTCCGTCAGCCGATTGGGTTGCCCAGGCTTCCGCGGTTATGGCCAAAGATGGCGTGGCGGTTAACCCCCTCTCGCTGGCGCTGATCAGCAACCTCTGGCCGGCCAACAGCCTGACCGGACCCGCCGTCGTGCATAACTACGCGGGCGCCGGTATTAACCTTTCCAACAGCTACAACGGCGTGATCAAACTGGATCATCAGTTTAATGAGAGGAACAGCCTGGCCATCCGCTACTTCGGAGGGACCGGCAATCAGACGGAATACGTTGGTTCCGCCATGCCCTATTACTTCCAGGCAGCTCCCAGCCGGATGCATAACTTCTCGTTGGTGTACAACACGGTGATTACGCCTCGCTTCGTCGCGCAGACGCTGGTAGGCGTGAATTACTTCAAACAAGTGTTCGGTGACGCTAACCATGGCTTTAACATGCCGGCAATCGGATTGAACGACGGCGTAACGAACCCCACGGATTTCGGGTCCCCGAACATCAACATTTCAGGATTCGATTCCACCGGGGAGACGCCGCAGCTGGGACGAATCGACACCACCGGTCACATCGATCAAACCTTCACCTACACCGTGGGCTCCCACCAGTTCCGTTTTGGCGGCGATTATCGCTATTCACGGCTGGACGTGTTTTATGATGCGAATGCACCCGGCGTGTTCTCGTTTAATGGCACGCAAGGGCCGCTTGCAAATCCGAGCGACACCTGGGGCTTTGGCCCCAACATGGGGTCGCTCAACGCACTCGCGGATTTCCTGGCTGGCCGCGTAGCTACCGGCAACGCCAGGATCGCCTACGGTAACCAGCAGCGCATTTACAATCTCAATGGAGGTTCAGTTTTTGCTCAGGACAGTTGGAAGATAACTCCAAAGCTGACTTTGAACTATGGCTTGAACTGGGTGTATCAAGGCCCGATCGATAATCCGAAGAATCTTATTTCCACTTTCATCCCTGCTGACGGCGGCATCACTTATGTCGGCACTCACGGCCTGAATTCTCTGTGGCCGCGAGATCTTCACGATTTCGCTCCCCGCTTCGGGTTCGCTTACCAACCCAAAGCCGGCGGCAAGCTAGTGATCCGTGGCGGCTGGGGCATGTTCTATCAGGTCCCCAACATCTCTTACTTCGGCAACAGTAACTCGGCCAATGGAGCCGCGACGGGAATTAACGTGAACATCGGCGGCCCGGCGCCGGTTCTGTCGCTCGTGAATCAAGCGCCAATCACTCTTGCGTCCGGTGTTCCTATCTTCGCCACCAGTTCGGCCACCGGACCTTTTGGCGCTTTCTCGGTGAGCCAACACTTCGTCACCGCTTACAGCATGAATACCAACCTCAACGTTCAGTATCAACTTGCCAAGGATTCGGTGGTGGAGGTTGGCTATTCGGGTAGCTTGAGCCGCCACTTGCCGGACACCTTGGACATCAATCAGATTCCGATCGGTTCGCCGGAGTTGATCACTTCGCGGCCCTACTATAGCCAATTTCCCAATCTCGCCGCCATCAATGAAGTACAATCCGTCGGTAACGGTCATTTTAACGGTCTGCTCGCGTCTCTGCGGACCACCAGTTTCCACGGCTTTAGCAGCAGGTTGAGCTATACGCTCGGGCATTCCATGGACGATTTGTCCTACGCCCGCGGCATCATTCCTCAGAACAGCTACTGCCTGAAGTGCGATTACGGCAACTCGGATTTCGACATCCGTAATTCGTTTTCCATGTTTCTGACTTATGCCACCCCTCAGCCAGTTAAATACAAGGCGCTTCTAGGCGGCTGGCAGTTCAACACCTTGTTCTCCTTCTTCACCGGCACGCCCTTCACCGTCTATTCCGGCAACGATTCCAGCGGCACGGGCGAGTTTACTGACCGGGCAAATGTGATAGGGAACCCGTTCTCGGGAGTGCCCGCCTCGGATCGAGCCACCAGCACCTATTACTGGTTCAATCCAGCAGCCTTCGCGGCGCCCGCCGCAGGCACTTACGGGAATGAGAAGCGGAACCAGTTCTATGGGCCGCCCACTCACCAGATCGACTTCTCGGTGTTCAAGAATTTCTCGATCACTGAGCACGCTAGACTTCAGTTTCGTGCTGAAATATTCAACATCTTCAACTTTACAAACTATTCCGGGCCGGCTAACAACGTGCAAGGCAGCAATTTAGGACAAGTCGGCTCGACCTACGATGTATCGTTCGGCGCGCCGGGCATCGGCCCTGGTGCTCCCCGCAACGTGCAGTTGGCCGTGAAGCTCTTGTTCTAGTTCCGCGAACGTATTACTGGGCTGGCTGAGAGACAATCTCAGCCAGCATCCTTGCTTACGCGTGCCGCGATCCGCACAGTGCGTCAACTCCAACCGATCCGCGATCGAAGCGTGAGTAAGCTATCATGGATTTAGGCGGTGGAGCATGCGAGAAGATACGTCACGTCCGCAAATCAACCTGGCGAAGATACCGGTGGGCGGCGGCATCGCGGGAGCAATTTTCGCCATCGGCAGCATGCTGATCTTTCTGCTCGGCATTCCTGTGCTTCGGTATGTATTTCCTGCAGCCATCGTCCTAGGCTGCGCGGTTGCACTTGTTATCCACTTCATGCGGCATGAGACTCCAGGCGCAGCCTGGATTATGCCCAAGAAAAACGGTTAGCATTTCCTCTTCCCAAATCGCCCAAGGCTTCGGGGTATCATTGTCCCTGGACAAAGTATGATCCAGCCTGCACAAAAAACCGCCCATTCGACGGGCCCGACCGGGAACTACGGACCAGCGTTGGCCGTAATCACCACCGTTTTTTTCATGTGGGGATTCGTTACCGTACTCAACGACATTCTGGTTCCTCATCTCAAGGGCATCTTCGATCTGAACTACACGCAGATCATGCTGATTCAGTTCACGTTTTTTTCGGCCTATTTTCTGATGTCGATGCCGTCCGCGAAAGTCATTTCGTGGTTGGGTTACAAGGGATCGATTGTACTCGGGCTGGCGGTGATGGGCCTGGGAGCGCTGCTGTTTGTCCCGGCGGCATCCTTTGCCTCATACGCGCTCTTTTTGGGCGCGCTCTACGTGCTGGCTTCCGGCATGACGATCCTGCAGGTGGCTGCCAATCCGTACGTCGCGGTGCTGGGTCCGCCGGAGAGTGCTTCCAGCCGATTGAACCTGGCGCAAGCTTTCAACTCACTGGGCACCACCATCGGACCGTACTTGGGCGGCGCATTGATTCTATCGGCGGTCCGGACAGCCACCTCGGAGCTCAATGCGATGTCGCCGGATCAACTGCAGGCTCATCGCGCGCTTGAAGCGTCGTCTGTGAAACTGCCCTACATTGGTATCGCAGCGCTGCTTTTCTTGCTCTCTTTTGCGATCTCGCGTTTCAAGCTGCCGGTTCTCGCCAATATTGAGGAAGGCCGCACACACGATGCCGCCGCCACCGGTGATAGCGCGTGGAAGCATCGTCACCTGGTGTTGGGCGCGCTCGGAATCTTTATTTATGTGGGCGCGGAAGTATCCATCGGCAGTTTTCTGGTCAATTATTTTTCACAACCTGACATCGGCGGATTGACCCCCAAGGACGCGGCGGCGATGGTGTCGTTCTATTGGGGCGGGGCGATGGTGGGACGCTTTGCCGGATCGGCGTTGATGCAGAAACTCAAACCGGGAAAAGTCCTGGGAGGTGCTGCCATGGTGGCCTGCCTTTTAGTGACGGCCTCCATTCTCAGTACTGGACATGTCGCCATGTGGAGCATCATTCTGGTAGGCCTGTTCAATTCCGTGATGTTTCCCACCATCTTCACTCTGGCGATCGATGGTCTGGGAAAGCTGACCGGACAAGGATCGGGGATTTTAGTGATGGCCATCGTCGGAGGGGCCATCATCCCGCTCGTGCAAGGAGCGCTAGCGGACCGGATCGGTATTCACCTGGCGTTCATTCTTCCCGCGGTTTGCTATCTGTATATCGTCTATTACGGACTGCGCGGGTCGCGGCATGCCGGCGCGACATTGACGCGCGATGACAGTTTCGGTGCCGTTCCTCCTGCCGCAATTGGTGGTCTTGTTGGGACGCTCATTGGAGCGCTCATTGGATTCCTGCTCCGCCCCTCTGTGCCGTTCGTCGGGAGGCTTCCTTTGGATGTTGTCCTACTGAGGGGCGCGAACCTTCGCGGGGTCGACCAACTTCTGGTGCAGACGGCCGAACAATCTTTTGACTACATGCTGGTAGGGGTAATTATCGGGCTCTTGGCCGGCGTGGCTGCCGGATACTTCAGGTCCAACTCTGCATCGAAGAGGGACACGAGCTAGAAATCGAGGGCCGGCCTCATCGTTACGTATCGGCTGAGGCGCCCCGGCTAACGTTTTTCTGCGAATAGGAGACGTCCCCTCACTCGCGTGTGGCTACGATTCGGCGCTGTTCACCCGTGCGGTCGGTCGGAGCCAGGTGCCCCGGAAATGTAGCCCCGCGCGTAAGCAAGGGGACCTCAGAGCGGTGATTTATGCTCCGGATGTTCGCACCTTGGCGACGACGTGAGGTGATCGTTCCCCTGATACTTCATATCTTGATGGATTCCCACGGCCGAGGTGTAGTATCCATCCACGGTCATTCGCTTTAGCGTGACGAAGAATCGTCCAAGTTCGGTTTTCGGGTCTTCTTCTTCGCGCGACGCCTCGGCCACGGCGGCCTCTAGCGACGTCCGTTGCCGGAAGAGGTTAAGTCCTTCACGGAAGCGCTTGCGCACGTCCGCCGGGCCAGTGGACAACATCAGGTCCGCAAACGCAGCAGTGCGAGCCTCTCTGGCTCCCGGCGAATTCTCGTCGGCGGGAATGATGATCTCCATCAAACGGCCGGTCAAGTCCGCCTCATCGGTCGAAAAGAAAGTGAAGGTGTAATCCTCGAATCGCGAGCCACCGTTTGCGGCGCACAGGTCCGCCGCTTGGACCAGTCGCTCCGGCAAAGCGGCCACGGGCAATAGCTGCAGAACAGTGCGGCGCTTCATCTTTACAAGGCTATCACCGCAGCCATTTATCCGTCAGCGATCGATGCAGCGGCGAAAACTGCCCGGCCGCTGCTCGCATATACGGGCGGAACTGCTCAGCCCAATAAGCCGCAAAGCCCCGCTCTCGAATATCCATTAGCGTAATGCTGTAGTGATCCAACAACCCGCCAGCCAACATCTGTCCAGTGCGCCAGACGGCGCGATTGGCCGCGCGGCCCAGCCGCAGCAAATTCTCGGGTGCGTGCGACACCACCGCCAATGCTACCAACGATGAAATCGCGAAGACAGACCGGTTCTGGCGCACCGCCTCGCCTTTCAGCTCCTCCCAATGGCGGCGCACCAACTCGGCCGATGGTAGATTGCGCGGCGGGATTTTACTGGCGCTCGAGCGAAAAGCTTCCCACTCTTGACGCAAACTGGCCACGTCGAGTGGTGGCGCATTGAACACAAGGGCGGCGCGGCCGGCGGTCTGTTCCAGGCCGTCCAGGAGCTGATCGATATTTTCGAATTTCGCATCAGCCGCGAGCAATCCTTCCTGCCTTAGGGCGTCCGCCACTTCCTGCACTATCTGGCGGCCGGCTCCCGAGATATCCGCCAGCGCGGCCATGATCCAAACCGGTGACGCGCGAAAGGCCAGGATACCGACCAGCTCGATTCCGTGGCCCGCCGTCCGTCGCATCAGGAAATTGTTCGCTAATTCGCCTTCGGAAGGATACACGCCTTCCACCTGCCCAACTTGTTCGATCATGAACCGCAGCGCGATGTCCACCATGGTCTGGTAAGTTTTGGTGCGGCGCACCGCGGCCGGGAGTGTAACGTCGCCCAATTGCCGGATCAATCCTCCAGCCAGCGCGGCGCCTGATCGAAATATCCTTTCGGGCAACGAGATGAGGTATCGCGCGGTTCTGGTGACGGCCTTGCGGCGTTTTCGAGTGGGTGGGCGCATCGCTTCCTTCGATTGTGCCTGATCCTTTGGGTGAGCAATATCACGCTGTTCTATGCGCGTTGCGGCCAACCCCGCGCTTGTGAGCTTAGAGTCCGTGAAATAATCGGCGAAGGCACCGGCTCCCTCAGACTCAGGCTCAGCCTCAGAACCCGTGAAAAAATAGCCAAAGGCACCGTCTCCCTCACGGTCGCGGTTCGGTAACGCTCTCTTTCCGAGGCGCGAGCGTAAGCGACCGGTGCTTTTGAATTTTTCGCGGAGTCGGTGCTTGCACCGCGTCTGAGACTGAAAGGCGCGGTACAATTTACGCACGGCCATGCCAGACATCGTCATCCGCCCCAGCATGAAATTCATCAAGGCCGGCTACGCGGTCACACTACTTGTTATCGCGGCTGCCGTATTTGTCCACTACAAATACCTGGCAGACAGGTATGATATCCCCTGGCTGCCGATTGTGAGCTTGTTGCTTCTGATCTGGCCCATCAAACGCCACATCCAACGGCAAACCGTGAAGCTCACCATCGCGGGCGAGAAGCTCCGCTACGAAACCGGCTTGATGTCGAAATCCACGCGCCTCATCCAGCTTCCGAAAGTGCAGGACGTTCGCGTGCTTCAATCCATGGGGCAAAGAATGTTGAGCGTAGGCGACATCTCGATAGAAACTGCCGGCGAGAATAGCCGTCTGGTGGTGGAGAATCTGGACAGTCCGCAACAACTCGCGGAGCAAATCACCGATTTGGCCGGGCACGCCCCGGGGAGCGGTTTGCAGTAAATTACTGCTGGTGTAGTCCATCCAACAAGCCAAAAATGACCGGCCGCTAACTGGGGAGATTACCAGGCACCAGGTCTGGTACGCTGGTTATTAAGTGAAACTTGCAAAGGTTGGGAGGCAAGCGTCACTCTGCCTCATCGGTGTTAGTCTGCTCGCTGGGTTGCCAGTCCTCGCGGGATGGCATCTGGCGGGGCCCTTCGGCGGTAGTGCGCGAGCCATAGCCATCGATCCGGAGAATCACAACACGCTGCTGGCAGGCGGGCGCGACTCACTGTTATTCCGATCAGACAACGCCGGGGAATCCTGGCGGCTGCTGCCGTTCCCGCCCGGAACTCCGGGAACGTTTGACGTATTGATCATCGATCCAACCTCATCCGGGCATTTCTATGCCGGACTGGATGCGGGCGATTCCACCGACTCGGGTGTCTACGAAAGCCGCGATGGCGGCGAGCATTGGAAGCCGCTGGCCGGAATCCGCGGAGTGCGCATAGAATCCATGGCGTTGGCGCCCTCGAACGCTCGCGTGCTGGCGGCAGGCACGTCCAAAGGCGTTTACCTCAGCACTGACGGAGGCGACGGCTGGCAGAGAATCTCCGCGGAAAGCAATTTGGAGATGCGGGACATCACGGCGCTGGCCTTCGATCCAGCGAACGCAACCGTCATCTACGCCGGCACGCCGCATCTGCCCTGGAAATCCTCCGATAGTGGCGCGAATTGGCAACCCATCGCTACCGGACTGATCGATGATTCCGATATTTTTTCCATCCGCGTGGATCCGAAAAATCCGCAAGTGGTCTTTGCCAGCGCCTGCAGCGGAATCTATCGCAGCGAAAATTCGGGCGAGTTGTGGACTAAGCTGCGCGGCATCCCCGGAACGCATCGGCGCACCCACGTCATCGCGCAGGACCCACGGGACTCGGACACCATCTTCGCCGGCACAACACTGGGATTGTTCAAATCGCCGGATGGAGGCCGCTCCTGGCTGCACTTGAGCACCGAACAGGTGAATTGGATGGTGTTTGATCCCGATGACCCGCGGGTTTTCTATCTGGCCACCGAATTCGCCGGAATCCTGAAGAGCACGGACTCGGGCCAAACTTTTGCGGCTTACAATCGCGGATTCGTCAATCACAGCCTGACGCAGATTACCGGGTCCGGCAACCGGCTTTACGCCACCAGCATTTATGAGGGGCGTCACGGCGGAGTGTTTCGAAGCATTGATGGCGGACTGGATTGGACTTTGTGCGCCAATGAGGAGGCCCTCGCGGGTCGCAATCTCAGCAACATAGTTGCCGCGCCTTCCAGGCAGGATCTGCTATTCGCAGCCACCCAGGACGAAGTCTTGAAATCGGCGGATGGCGGAAAGACGTGGTCGCGGCTAGTGATTCGACCGAAGGTTTCCGCGGCCCGGCCCGCGCAACATTTTGGACGCATTCGCATCCAATCATTACAGGTGGTTCAACTGGACAAGCTGTTCCTTTTCGCTGGCACACAGTCGGGGCTGTTCCGCAGCTCGGACGGCGGCAGCAGTTGGGAACGGCTGACCGCGAGTGGAATCGCGGGTGTGCCGGTGCAGGCTATTTATGCACCTCCGCGCGGCGCCTCGCGGCTGGCTGTCCGAACGGCCGGCGGCCTGTTTGTGTCCGAAGACGCGGGCCGAAACTGGCGCCCTGCGCCGCTTCCGGGGAACGATTATTACGTCTATGACATTGCTCTTCCCGCGGACCGCGACGATCCCATCCTGGCGGCCACCTCGCGCGGCCTCTTACAATCTATCGATGGCGGCGGCCACTGGCAGTTGGTCACCGACGGCGTTCCGGCCGCGACCGTGAACTCGGTTCGATTCCACCCGGCGAGGAGCCGCGAGGCTTTCCTGATCCAATACGGGAAAGTCTACCAGTCGTTCAACGGCGGCACGTCCTGGCAGGTTTTTCCGAGTGAGGGACTGGAGAACTCTTCCGCTCACACGTTATGGCTCTCGGCGGACATCCCCGGGCGCATGATCGCATTGAGCGCCGCCCGCGGCGCCCTGGTTTTTGACATCGATCAGGCTGGCGCAGCCCAGAAAACTGATCATGTAATTTCATCAAGCAAATGACAGACAGAGGAGAAAGGTAAGGAATATGCAGACATTCTGGAGGATTACGGCTCTGGCGGTGGCCACGGCGGGCGTGCTTTTGGTAAGCCCCGATCGCGCCGCCGCTCAAAACGCCGCCCCCGCGAAATCGGGCGACTATTTCGACTTCTTGGAGCTAAACGTCTACGGTGGCTGGGGCAATTATGCCAAACAGGCGGGTCAGCCGTTCTCCCAGTTGCAACAGGGAGGAGTGATGGGCGCGAGAATCACGGAGAATTTCTGGAACTATTTCGCGCTGGAGCAAGATTTCGGTTTCTTCTCCTACCACCGGCTGGTGTTTCGAGGCCCCACTCCGAACGGTATCCCAATACCGATATTTGGGACACACGTCTATGAGGGATCCTTCAACGGCGTTTTGCATTTCACGCCACGAGAGAGTAAGTTCCGCCCCTTCGTTACGGCCGGCGCCGGCGAGGCGAACTATGTTCCTAACGACGCGGCTAAGCAAGCGGCTGAAGGGCTGCCACCCTCGGCCGGGTTCACCGGTTTCTCGACACACGGCGGCTTAGAGCTCAATTACGGTGGCGGATTGAAGTACCAGTTGAGTCCTCGATTCGGGCTGCGGGTGGACGCGAGAGGCCTTTACGGGCACACTCCACAGTTCGGTTTAGCCGGTGATTCGTTCGATGGCGCCGCAACCATACCGCGCGGGTTTAGGAATTTCGGCGTGCAGTTGACCGGTGGATTCACTATGTACTTCGGCCACGTTGGTGAGCGGCCGGCTCCGCCAGAGCCGCCCAAGCCTGTGGTAATACCGCCGCATGGCTTGAATGCAGGCTCGATCTCGGCGAGTTCGACCTCGGTCTGCCCGGGCGACGCCGTCCGGTTGCACTCCGATGCCTCCGATCCGCAAGGCCACAGTTTGACCTATCAGTGGTCGGTGAACAGAACTAATCAAGGCGGGAACAGCGCCGACTACACTTTCACGCCGGACTCTTCCGGCGATTACACCGTTGGTGTTCACGTTACCGACACCACGAGTGACCATGCGGCCACCGCAGTGGATGCAAGTTCGATATCAATCCATGTGGGCGTGTACAACAAGCCCACGCTGGGAGGGCTGACGGCCAATCCCTCGGTTCTCGATCGCGGCCAATCCGCAGCGCTAAGCGTAAACGGCACAGGTTCGGAATGCAGCGGCACGCTGACCTATAGTTGGGCAGCGAGTGAAGGGACGGTCTCCGGAAGCGGCGCCACCGCTCAGTACAACTCGAGCGGTGTTTCCTTCAATGAAACCGATCTCAGCCGGCCGCAGTCCAAGCCGGTTACGATCACGGCTACGCTTACCGATAGCAAGGGAGGTTCCGCCAACGCTTCCACCAACGTCACGGTCAACCTGGCGGCGCAAGTTAAGCACTTCGGCGATATCGTCTTCCCGAAGGACAGCGCTAGGGTAAACAACTGCGGCAAGCGCGTTTTGATTGAGCAGTTGTATCCGATGCTGAATTCAAACGCCAATTACGACGTCGTGTTGGTGGGACACATCGATTCGAACGAAGTTCCCAAGACCAGATCCAGCAAGCTGCGGCATCTGGATCACGATCGGGTGCTTAACGTTGCGGCTGTATTAAGCGGCGGAGGCGGAACCTGCACCACGCTGGATGCTTCACGCATCAAGGGAGTCTGGGTGGGAGCCACACAAGAAACGGAAGCTCTTCCCACTTCGTGCACAATCTCGACCACCGCTCCCAAGGAGCGCAAAGGCGCCGAGCTGGACGCCAACGAAGCTAAGAATCGCCGCGTGGAAATCTGGCTGGTACCGAAGGGAATTTCGCTGCCGCCCGCGGCCCGCGATGCCAAGGAGCTGCCGGAAGCCGAGCTAAAGAAGATCGGCTGCCCCAAGTAAATATGCGGTGACAGGATACTCAATCCCCGATTTCCGGAACAATGGAAATCGGGGATTGGGTTATTTTGGCCAGATAGCTGCGACTTCGATTGTTACGCCGGGAAGCTGTGAGGCCTTGAGTTGGCCTTCACGCAACAATGCGGTTGCTTGGAGCCGGCCATCGTTCAGCGAGAGCACTTCGACGGTCCGCGCCNNGGCGCCGAATGAATGTAGCCGTCTTGCTCGACAATCCGGTTTGCGTAGAATACGGCCAAGTCCGGCACTCGCGTGGTTAACGGCTCCTGCCGGATGACAAGGCCAAAAACAGTGGTGACCACAAAGATCCTCTGCGGATCGACTTGCGCTCGAAGCAACAGCGCCAACTGCTCGACAGCCCGGGCATGGTTCCATTTATCAGGAGGCATTTTTCGGATCTCGCCATTCACGACTTCCTCAATGCCTTCCGCTTCCCTCAGCTTGAGCCACTCTTCGTAAGTCAACACTTTCGGGGTGGTCGCCATAAAGATCCCTTTGTCATAGTGTACGATGAACCTGAAACATGAGACCTCCTAAAGCCTATCGGAACCATGTCTGACGCACAGCCCGCGCTGCGGCGTGAACTCCGGCTGTGGCACCTGGTGCTGTTCAACGTCTCGGCCGTGGCTGGGATCCGATGGCTGGCCGCGGCTGCCCAGGTGGGGCCCGGTTCGCTCACGCTTTGGCTGCTGGCGGCGCTTACCTTTTTTCTGCCGTCCGCCCTGGTAATCGCTTCGCTCTCCGCCCGCTTCCCCGAAGAAGGCGGATTCTATGTCTGGACCAAGCGAGCTTTCGGCGATTGGCATGGGTTTCTGGCCGCCTGGGTCTATTTCGTGAGCAACATTCTGTACTTTCCGACGTTGCTGCTCTCCGGTGTGGCGATGGCAAGCTTCATGTTCGGAGAAAGTGGCGTCAAATATTCCGAGAACGCTCTTTACGCCATTCCCGCCACGTTGGCGGTGCTATGGCTGGCCATTTTCACAAACCTGGTGGGACTGCGAGTAGGAAAGTGGCCCAGCGTATTGGGCGGCGGCGCCGCATATCTGGTGGCCCTTCTGCTCTGCATTCTCGGATTGCTGGCGACGTGGCGTTATGGCTCAGCCACGCACTTCACTAACCTCATTCCCGACGTGAGCTGGTCTAATTTGAACTTCTGGTCGCAAATCGCCTTCGCGATGGTGGGGCTAGAGCTGGCGCCGATTCTGGGAGGCGAGATTCAAAACGCCGCAAAGACCATCCCTCGCGCGGCGTGGATCTCGGGGCTCCTATGCGCGGCGTTTTATATGGCCGGAACCGCGGCGATGCTAGCGCTGCTGCCTCCGAGCCGCATCAATCCCATGACCGGCCTCGCCCAGGCCGGCGATGTGGCGGGAGCGCGGTTCGGCGCGATGTGGCTGTCACCCTGCTTTGCTCTGTTGATCACGGTGGGTGTGATGGGGCAGCTTAACAGCTTCATTGCCGGGAACTCGCGTCTGCCGTTCGCGATGGGATTGGATCATTACTTGCCCGCCGCATTTGCAAAAGTGCATCCACGTTGGAGAACGCCCTACGTATCGATTCTGCTGCAGGGTGTGTTTTCGAGCATCTTCCTGATACTGGCGGAGCTTGGCGAGAACCTGCGCGCCGCATATCAGATCATGGTGGATATGACGGTGATCGTAACTCTGATCCCGTTCGTCTACATCTTCGCGTCCGGCATTAAATTCGGTCAGCGGTGGGCCGGAACGACGGGAGCGATCGTTTCCGCGATAGCGATCGTCCTTTCTGCAGTTCCTCCGCCGGGCGTGGCCTCAGTGTGGCTATTCGAGCTGAAGGTAGTGGGCGGCACGTTGTTACTGGTGCTGGCCGGCCGCGTGATTTTCGCGCGTAGTCAGGCCGCTCGCGCATGACTTACTCCGAGTCCGTCCGGTTTCTCTACTCGCTCGGGAACGAGATTCAGACCGCGAAATTCGGCCTAGACCGGATCGCGCATTTGCTCGAAGCGCTGGGCCGCCCGCATCGCACCGGCCGATTCGTGCACGTGGCGGGGACCAACGGGAAGGGCTCCACTTGCGCCATGATCGAGGCTGGCCTTCGCGCCGCCGGTGTTCGCACGGGGCTTTACACCTCGCCGCACTTAATAGAGCCGACCGAGCGCATCCAGGTGGCCGGACAGCCCATCAGTGAAACTGAGTTTGCCGAAGCCTTCACTGACGTCCACGAGACGGCCGAACGGATGCTCCAGGCAGGCGAACTCGACTTACACCCGACTTACTTTGAGAGCGTCACTGCAATGGCGTTTCTGCTGTTTGCCCACCATCATGTGGACGCGATTGTGCTTGAAGTCGGAATGGGCGGCCGTCTGGATGCGACCAATGTGGTAACCCCAGCGCTATCGGTGATTACGCCTGTTGACTTCGATCACCAGTTCTTCCTGGGTGACACGCTGGCGAAGATCGCGGCGGAAAAGGCGGGCATACTGAAGCCCGGCGTGCCGGCCATCTTCGCCGAGCAACCAGCTGAGGCTGAAACCGTCCTGCGCGCTCATGCCAAAGGACCATACACTCTGGCGCGCGATTGGGCCATCACGGATCTCAGCATCGATGAGCGAGGCAGTAAGTTTCGGATGCGGGATCTTGAGATAGTTTGCCCCTTAGCTGGGCAACACCAAGTGGAAAACGCGCGCACCGCTGCGATTGCGCTTCACCAGCTCGGAGTTTCACCTGCCGGCATCGCCTTGACGCGCTGGCCCGGAAGGCTGGAGCAAGTCTCCAGCGAGCCGGAAATCATACTCGACGGTGCTCACAATCCCGCCGGCACGCGTGCCCTGGCGAACTACATCCGTCGATTCTATTCAGACCGCCGCATTTGGATAGTCTACGGCGTCATGCGCGACAAGGCGGCCGGCGAAATGGCGTCGCTGCTGTTTCCTTTGGCGAACCGCGTGATTGTTACGGCCCCAGCCAACTCCAGAGCTATGCCGCCCGAGGAAATCCCGGCTCCGGGCGCGACCATCACGCACACTGTGGGCGAGGCCGTCAAATTGTTGGACGAGGCAGCTCCCGACGATGTCATCTTCATCACCGGGTCGCTCTTCGTGGTAGGCGAGGCGCGCGCCCTCCTCGTACAATGAAACGAGTGTCCCTGTTACGCGCGTTGCTAATCACGGACCCACTCATCGTCCTGGCCACAATTGTGTACGGAACAGCGAGTCTCGCGGTGTCGTTCTTTGATCCCGCGCGACGCAGGCAAAACGCGGTGGAGCGTGCTTGGGCACGTGCCTTGCTCGCCGTGAGCGGCCTGAAGATCAAAGTGGAGGGTCTCGAAAAAATCACCAAAGACGGCAGCTATGTATTCGTGTCCAATCACCTGAGCTATATGGACACGCCGGTGGCTCTGGCAAGCATCCCGGTGCGCTTTCGGTTCCTTGCTAAACGCGGTCTTTTTCAGATTCCGTTTCTGGGATGGCATCTCGGGCGCGCCGGCCACATACGCGTCCCTCGCGAAGATGCGCGCGCGGCGGTGAAGACCATGACGCTGGCCGCGCAGGTGGTTCGTGAAGAGGGAATCTCGCTGCTCATCTTTCCCGAAGGCGGACGGTCGCGCACCGGCGAAATGCGCGACTTCAAGGAAGGCGCGGCGTACATCGCCATCAAGGCCGGGGTGCCTCTAGTTCCCGTCGCGCTGAAAGGGACACGGGAAGTGCTGCCGTTCGGGTCGGGAGTCGTCAAGAGGGGGACGGTGGCCATTCTCATCGGTGATCCGATTTCAACAGCCCAGGCGTCACCGCATGATCGAGTGCGGCTGACCGAAGAACTTCGCCATCGAATTGTTGCTTTGCTCGAAGAACATCCCATCCATGCTTAAACTCATCCTTGCCGTTGTACCCGCGGCTGTGTTTGCGCAGAACGCGAGCATGTCCATCGAAGACTACAAGCCCAAGTCCACGCTAGTGGTCCCGCAGCATCCCGTCACGCGCGCCAAGTATCCGTTCATCGACGTGCACAATCATCAGAATTCGACAATGCCGGTGGCCGAGTTGGACAAGCTGGTGAAGGATATGGACGGCCTCAATCTGCAGGTGATGGTGAATCTGAGCGGCGGCTACGGGGACCGTCTCGAAAAAGGCGTGGCCAATATGAAGGGCCACTACAAGAACCGCTTCGTGGTGTTCGCGAACATTGATTTCACGAACATCGATGACCCTGAATACAACAAGCGCGCCGCGGCGCAATTGGAACGCGATGTCCACAACGGCGCGCAAGGCTTGAAAATCTTCAAGAATTTCGGCATGGATCTGAAGGACACCAAGGGGCAGCGCATACACGTGGACGATCCGCGCTTCGACGACGTGTTTGAAACCTGCGCCCGATTGAAAATTCCGGTGCTGATCCATACCGCCGAGCCGTGGTCGTTCTTCCAGCCAATGGATCAATATAATGAGCGTTGGCTCGAGCTCAAAACTCATCCCGGCCGCGCTCGGCCGCCCGACAAATACCCAAGCTGGGAAACTCTGATGGGGGAGCAGCACAATCTTTTCGCTCGGCATCCGAACACCGTTTTTATCGCCGCCCACTTAGGCTGGCTGGGTAACAATCTGGCGGAGCTGGGCCGTCTGCTGGACCGTTTGCCGAACGTGAATACGGAAATCGCCGCCGTGCTCTATGAGCTTGGCCGCCAGCCGCGGTTCGCGCGCGAATGGCTTATCAAATACCAGGACCGGGTTATGTTCGGCAAGGATGCCTGGAACGCGCAGGAATATTACACCTACTTCCGCGTGCTCGAAACCGCCGACGAGTATTTCGACTACTACCGCAAATATCATGCCTTCTGGCAAATGTACGGTCTGGACCTGCCGGACGAAGTTCTGAAAAAACTTTACTACAAGAATGCACTGCGGATAATTCCAGGTATCGATCGGAGTGCGTTTCCGGATTGATGGCGTTCACACGAGTGTGAACGCGGCACCGAGGAGTGCGTGCGCTACGTCAGCTTGCGGCGGGCGACCGGTTGGGAATAGACTCAGCTACGTGCGACCCATCATAGTTCCGCTGGGCGGATTTCTTGGCTCCGGAAAAACCACGCTGATTCTCGCGGCCTCGAGTGTCTTAAAAGGCCGCGGTGTGCGCGTGGCCGCCATATTGAACGATCAAGGTAACAACCTGGTTGACACCGAATTCGTCAGCGCCAATGGAATTGCAGCCGATCAGGTTACAGGCGGGTGTTTCTGCTGCCGCTTCTCGGAACTGATTGATGCCGCAGAACGCCTTCGAGCCTGGTCTCCGGACGTGATCTTCGCAGAAGCCGTCGGAAGTTGCACCGATATTTCAGCAACCACGTTGCAGCCGCTGAAGCTCTATTACAGCCAGCAATTCCGCCTGGCTCCCTACACGGTTCTGATGGATCCTGAACGCGCGCATGAACTCGGCCGGAGTGACGCCGGTTCGGACTTGTCTTTTTTGTTTCAAACGCAGATCGACGAAGCCGACTTGATCTGCTTCAACAAAGTGGACCGGCACAGCGAATTCCCGAACATTGCGGGCGCTCCTCTGCGCTACCTCAGCGCGCTCACCGGGCAGGGAGTAGCCGAGTGGTTGGATGAAGTGCTGGCGGGCGAAGTTCTCTCCGGCGGGAGAATCCTGGATATCGACTACGAACGCTACGCGCGTGCCGAGGCGGCATTGGCATGGCTCAACTGCAGCGCTAGTGTGAAGCTGGACCCTCCACTCTCTCCTGCATTATTAATTGGACCGCTGCTTGACGAGCTGCGACACGCGTTGACCGCCGAAGGTCTGCGCATCGTCCATATGAAGCTCTCCGACCATTCGCCGTCTGGCTATTTGAAAGCTTCCATCGTGAGTAACGCGGAGGAGCCGCTGGTCCACGGGATGCTGGACGCGTCGCCGGCTGAGCTTCATCGGCTGTTGTTGAATGTGCGTGCCGAGGGCGATCCAGCTACGCTCCAGCGGATTGTCGAAGAAAAACTAGCGACGCTGCCCGGAGAAATCGAGTTCGGAAACATGCAGTGCTTTAGCCCGGCGCCTCCCAAACCCGAGCATCGTATGGCTTCGGTGGCGAATGCCGCAGCAGAGGGAATCCAAACATGAGTGACAATTCCGGTACCGGCCGGCGCGGTTTCATCAAAGGCGTTGTTGCGGGCGTTAGCCTGCCGGGTGCTCCCGCGCTCGCAGCGGCCCAAGCCCAGCGTAGCGCAGCGGTGGAGACTGGTGAACGCATCCGTTATCCGCGAACTTATTCCGGACGCCAGCTCGCGATGATTGCTTTTCCTCTAGGTGGCATCGGCACTGGAAGCATTAGCCTGGGTGGACGCGGGCAGCTACGCGATTGGGAAATCTTCAATCGTCCCGATAAAGGCCGCTCGCCAAACTATGCGTTCCCTTCCATTTGGGCCAAACGCGGCAACTCCAAACCCGTCGCGCGAGTGCTGGAAGCGCGTCTGATGCCGCCCTACGCCGGTTCTTCCGGTCTTGGTTCGGACAATGCTCCAGGGCTGAGCAGACTCGCGGGCGCGACTTTCACGGGCGAGTTTCCGATAGCGCGCGTCGCGTTCCAGGATGCAAGTCTGCCGGTACACGTCACGCTCGAGGCCTTCAGCCCGTTTATTCCGCTCGATCCGGATGCATCCGGGCTTCCGGTTGCGATTTTGCGTTATCGTGTCCACAACCCCGGCCCTGGCACGGCGCAGGCTTCGATCGCTTTCTCGATCGATAGCCCGGTGGGTGGCGACGGGCGCACTAACGAATTTCGCAATGATGGTCCAAGTCTCCAAGGTCTGTACATGAGCAATCCGCAACTGAAGGAGACTGATCCGCTATCTGGTTCGTTCGCACTTTGCGTGGTGGAAGCCGGCGACGGACGCGTGAGTTATCTGCGCGGCTGGCCTGCGGCCAAATGGTGGGCCAGTCCGATGCTGTTCTGGGACGATTTCACCGCCGACGGGCAGCTTGGACCGGAAGCTGAGAAGCGAACGGCCACTGGCGCGCTGTGCCTAGGGCGCGAAATTGCCGCCGGCGCCGACGCTAGCTACACTTTTCTGCTGGTTTGGCATTTCCCGAATCGGACGCCGGCGTGGTCCGGCTGGACCGCGCCAAAAGGCCACGAGAACGATGTCATCGGCAACTACTACTGCACGCGCTTCACGGACGCATGGTCGGCCGCTCAGCATGCCGCTCGCGAGCTTGCGAAATCCGAACGGCGGACCCGCAGCTTCGTAGATGCCATGCGGCGCAGCACGCTGCCTGCAGCGTTGCGTGACGCGGCCATGTCCAATTTATCTACGTTAGTCACACAGACGTGCTTTCGTACCGCGGATGGCGAGTTCCACGGCTTTGAAGGCTGCGACGACCAGCGCGGGTGTTGCTTCGGGAACTGCACGCACGTTTGGAATTACGAAACTTCCACGCAATTTGTTTTCCCCAGCCTGGCGAGGTCGTTGCGCAAGGCGGCATTCGGTTTTTCGCAGGACGATCAAGGCGGCATGCGATTCCGCCAGATGCTACCGGACGGTTTGGATCGATTTGGCTATGCCGCGGCCGATGGACAGATGGGCCAGATTATCAAGGCCTATCTGGATTGGAAGCTGTGCGGCGACACCGAATGGCTGCGGGGCCTGTGGCCGAAGATCCAGCGCGGTATTTCGTTCGCATGGATTCCCGGAGGCTGGGATCCCAATCGCAACGGCGTGCTGGAAGGCGTCCAGCACAACACTTATGACGTGGAGTTCTATGGGCCGAATCCGCTCGGCACGGTTTACTATCTGGGAGCGTTGCGCGCGGCCGAAGAGATGGCGAACGCGTTGGGTGATACCGCCGCAGCCGCGAACTATCACGCGCTATTCGCAAAGGGCAGCGCCTGGATTGATCAGAATCTCTTCAACGGCGATTACTACATTCAAAAGGTGCGCGGAATTCCGAAGAACCAGATCGCGCCTGCCACCATCGGCGATATGGGAGCGGATAACCCGGAGCAACCCGAGTTTCAGTTGGGCGACGGCTGCCTGGCCGATCAATTGATCGGGCAGTACCTGGCGGATATTGCCGGTCTTGGTCCACTGCTCGATCCGGCCCACATTCGAAAGACGCTGGAATCCATCCACAAGTACAACTACCGCGCTCAACTGTTCGAACACGATTCCGTGCAGCGCGTTTATGCGTTGAATGACGAGGCGGCGCTGTTGGTTTGCGATTACACAAAAGGCGGCCGGCCGAAGATCCCGTTCCCCTATTTTCAGGAAGCATGGACGGGAATTGAATATCTAGTGGCGGCGCAGTTCATTCGCGCCGGGATGCTGCGGGAGGGCCTGGAAACCATCGAGAACGTACGCCGGCGATATGACGGCGAACGCCGCAATCCATGGGATGAACCGGAGTGCGGCCATCATTACGCGCGAGCCATGTCAGCGTGGTCGAGCGTGGTTGCATTCAGCGGCTTCGATTATCACGGAGCCGCGAAAGCGATCACTCTAATGCCAAAAACCCAAGCGCCGGAATTCACGTCGTTCTTTTCAACCGGCTTGGGCTGGGGAACGTTTTCGATCGGCACGGACCGCGTGGAATTGGCATTGAGCGAAGGCACGCTTCCGCTAAAATCCATTCGACTGGCGCAAGTGGCTGGACAAAAAACTTCCATCACACTGGACGGACACCCTTGCGCTCATCACCGTGACGGTGGCGCGCTGATCCTGGATCAGGAGATTGTTGTGCCGGCGGGCGGGAGGTTGGTGGTCCGGGTTTGAACAGACAAGCCAGAGGCTTGTCCTACGTAGCATTAGAACAGAACCCGCACACTGAGCTGAATCTGCCGCGCTGTCTCATTCAACGGGCTTACTGCCGGGAATCCAGATGGCGTCCCCTGCCGGCCGAAGGTCGCGATTCCGAAATTAGTTGTTAGAGGATTGGTGAATGCAGGGTCGGTAAACTCGGAATTCGGATTGCCCAGGTTGGCATGGTTCAGGAAGTTGTAAGCATCAGCGCGAAACGTGAGCCGTCCGCCCTCGCCCAGCCACCGCAAACCAAAGGAACGGGCCACCCCTACGTCCACGCTGTAAAATCCGGGACCGATGAACGCGTTGCGTCCGGAATTGCCCAGGACGCTCGGAGCGGCTTCGGAAAAGGCGGAGTAATTCAGCAAGCGCTCTCCGCCCGGTACCGGCACAGGATTCGCCAATACAGCCTGGCTCGGATTCACGATGTTGGCGCGGTTGTCGAGAAGCTGTCCCTGTCCAGGAATCGCATTGGATGTGCCGTACACGGTATAGGGCAATCCTGATCGGAACGCNNGCCGGCAGATTCCAGTAGGAGAAAATCACCAGGTTCTGGCGCTGGTCGAAGTCGGAATTGCCGCGGTCCACGTTCGGATTGAATTGCTGGGTGAAAGCCGCGTGGCCGGTAGTGCCGGATGCGCCCTGGATGCTAGCGAAGTCCAGATTGAAAAAATCGCCCAGCAAGGGGTCGCTCTGGTTGTCGATAGTATGGCTCCAGGTATAAGAACCTTGCACCATCCCATGACTGGTTCGGTAGCGGACCACCGCCGTCAGCGCGTTGTAATCCGAGAATCCCTGATTGGCGCGATAAGAGATGGCCGGCAGATCCGGATTGATGCTGGTTGGGTTGCCGATGCCGCGGTTGACCGAAAAGTCGCGATTGATGATGTCGGTTGTGATCAACCGTCGCCCGTAAGTGCCCAATCCATTTACTTCGACGGTGAAGTTATCAGCTATCCTATGCTGCACGCCCGCGAAGTAACTGTGCGCATAGCCGTTGCGCAGGTTGGGACTGACTAACGTCAGATTCGGAAAATCCGTATTGATCACTTGAGGAGGGAGCGAAGCGAGCACCGTTGGTATCGGCGCAAGGTAATTGAACTGACCCGCTGGCAACGTCAACGATTCCGGTACCACCAGATCGTTGTTTCGTAAGTTCTCCCACAAATTGTCAAATGGCCGGTCGTAGAAGATCCCGTAGCCACCGCGAAGCAGCGTTCGGCCGGTGCCGAATAGGTCGTACGCCGCGCCGGCGCGAACCGCAAAGTCCGTTTTGTCAGAGCCGAAAAGTTGCTCATTCCCTCCCGTCGTGGGCGTCGTTAACGTGGCCGCCGCCAATTGCTGCGGTAAGCTGCTCCCCGCACCAAGTTGAACGAGGGTATCTTTGACAGAACCGGTATTCTGCGGACTACCGTAGAACTCATAGCGAACGCCATAATTTACCGTAAGTCGCGCACTAACTTTGTAAGTGTCTTGAGCGAATAAAAAATATTGGCGATATTGGTAATTCCGGTCGAAAGAGGGTTGTTCAAAGTTGGGCAATGCTGCTCTATCGATAGACGCGCGGAAGCCACTCGGAGTCCCAAACGCGAACGCGAGAACCTGCTCGAAAGCATACTCGCCATCCTGACCGGCGGTAAGGTAACCGTTAGACGAACGCAGAAGCAGGCCCGCCCCTGTGGTTACCAGGTGCCGGCCGTGTGTCCAAGTCAGGTTATCCAGCATCTCCCAGCTATTGTTGACGTTCTTGTACGCGTAGAAAGCCGGGCTTCCTGGCAGCACGGTCCCGTCGAGCGATAGCAGCGTCGGGATCTCAGGGTGCGGCCGGTTCCAATGTAGATCGTCGCTGCTGTAACCCAGGCGGGCTTCGTTGATGAGATCGGGTTTGAACGAGTGGATATAACTGCCGCCCAAGGCCCACGTGTTTTCATTCAGGACGGAAGTGAAGGCCGGGTAGGGCGACCAAATGAAATCGGGCTCCTCGAAGCGATTGATCATGAGGCGCCCCAGAACGCGATCCTTGCCTCCGGGCCGGGTGTAGTCCAGCCGCTCGATAGCCAGCGTCCGATTCACCGCTACAGGAGGCGCGAGCGTTAGAGTACCGGTCGGAAAATTTCCGTTCGTAACAACCGGCGCTGGAAACTCGGTCAGCAACTGCCGGGCCAAAGAGTTTGGCAACGTGTAGGTTGAAATGAAGTCTGCCACTGGAAATTGAAAAGTAAATGGAGCCTGCTGGCTGCGGCTTCGAAAATATTCGTAAGCGCTCGAAAAAAACAGCCGGTCTTTGAGCACCGGACCTCCCACCTGAAAGCCGGGCTGGATTTCCTTATCCGGCGGGCGCGGCGCCGCTATTAAGTTCTGCTGAAAATCGTTGGCGTTCAGCACATCGTTCTTCACATAGAAATAGGCCACTCCGTGAAACCGGTCGCCGCCGGATTTTGTGATGGCGTTCGCGACAAAACCGGAGGTCCTGCCGTATTCGGCCGAGAAATTGTTGGTGGAGATTCGGTACTCCTGAATGGCTTCCGGTGCGAGAATTACTAGCGGACCCGTGATCAGGTAGTTATTGTTCTCCAGCCCATCCAACAGGAAATTCGAAGCAGAAGGCCTCTGGCCGTTGATCGCAAGTCCCAACCCACGGCCGGTTGCGGCGTCCGAAGTAACGCCGGGCTGCGTTACCAGCATGGTGTAAACATCGCGACCCTCCAGGGGAAGATTGTTGATCTCGCCGGAGTCGATTACTTCGGAAACCGTCGATTCCAGCGTCTCGCGCCGGCCTTTTTGCGCCTCAAAAGAACCGGATTTGCTGGGATCCACGTCAGGGCCGAAGAACGTGACGATAGTTTTCGATCCCGGCAGGAATACGCTGTTATATTGGCCGCTCTCCCACACATCGTTCAGCGGCCGCAACCGGAAATCCAGCTCAATCCTGGCAGCCACGGTCAGCTCCAGCTCTTGGACTTCCTGCGATTGATAGGCGGGCTCCATGACCCGAAGCCGATAAAAACCAGGCGAGAGCAGAGGCAGGTAATAGTAGCCGAAAGCATCGCTCTGAGCGGCGCCGGCCAGATTGCTGATGGAGCTGTTATAGGTAACGCTGGCGCCCGCGATGGGCTGACCGGTGACCGAACTCACTAGCCGGCCTGAAATCAGGCCCTGTGTGGTTTGGGAGAATCCCGCGACCGCGAACAGCAAAGCAGCGCACACACTGATGCGTGCCGAATTCACGATCGAGTGAACGAAAAATGCTGACAATTTACGCCATAACCGGCCAAACATCACAGTCAGAGTCCCGCCGTAGTAAGATGCAGGTTAACATGACTAGGAAGTGGAGGCACTGGGCCCTCTGCGTGATACTCGCCATCGGGAGCGTGCTGGTGGCCTGGTCGCTCGACGAAGTTAGCTTCTTTCATACCCTCAATCTCAAGGCCTACGATGCGCATTTCGTAGTGCGCAATTATCTGTTTGGACCGCCTCCAATCCCCAACATCGTTCTGCTCACGGGGGACCAGAACGCCATGGACATCTTTCCGGAACCGCTGGTGTTCTGGAATAAACACTATGCGGCTGCCATCACCGCCGCTGGGGAAGCCGGCGCCAAGGTAATCGGTTTAGACCTGGCCTTTGGCATTCCAATCGACAAGTATGAAAAGGATGCTGATGAAAAGCTGGCCGGCGCGGTGAGTTCATCGCCGGCTCCGGTGGTGGTGGGCTACGTGGAACGGCTGCAATCCAACAAGACGGCCGAGACGATCCCCATCAACATGATCGCCGCGGCTTTAGGATTGGCGGCTTTCGCCAACTTGACTTCCGATTCGGACGACTTTTCCCGCAGGCAGGAACTCATGGAAGCGCCGTCGCCGAAACCGGATGATCCTCCACCCGCGCGCTGTCTTGCGATGCGCATCGTCGAGAAATATCTGGGCGCGGATGCTGAGATTCGGAATGGCAAGATCATGTTGCAGGGGCGCGCGATCCCCACCCAGAATCGAACCGTCACTATCAATTATGCCGGCGGTCCCGGAACGTTCACCAGGGTCTCCCTCGCCGATTTCGTAGCCGCCGCCGAGGCTGGAGATAAAGCTAAGCTCCGCAAGTGGGTTCAGGGCAAGATCGTTCTGGTGGGCAGCGATTTTGTGCAGGATCGCTACGATACGCCGTTCTTCAACCCTCTCATCAAACATTCGGACACCGCAGGCGTGGAAGTGCATGCCAACACGGTGCGCACGTTGCTGGACCATCTTTATCTGGTGGGCGTTCCGCAATGGTTGCGGTTGCTCTCCCTCATTCTTGCAACCACGGTCACAGTGCTGGTTTCAACTTCGGCCGCGGCCAGCCGGGCAGTTCCTCTGATCTTGCTCGAGATAATTGCGATTCTCATTTTCACCCATTTCCTGTTTGAATCCGGCCTCATCCTGTCCACATCCGAGCTCCTGTTGGCCACTTCCATCTGCCTGGTTTTCTCTATCGTTTACCGCTTCGCTACTGAGGAGAGACGCGGCAACCTCTTCCGCAGCGCTGTCGCCCTGTTTGTCGGAAAGAAGGCGGCTACATCGATCGACGAAACCGAAGCCATCGCCCTCTCTGGAAAGCGGCTGGAGGTGACCATCCTGTTCACTGACATTCGATGCTTTACGGCTTTCACAGAAGACATGTCTGCCAAGGAAGGACCGGAAGCCGTGGTCCAGATACTCAACGAATACATGGCCGCCATGGTGGCCATCATCGTGAAGCATCGCGGTCACGCCAATAAGTTCATCGGCGACGGCATTCTGGCCATTTTTTCCGACGACGACGAAGGCTCCATCCCCGGCGACCATCCTATCCGCGCGGTGCGCTGCGCCACCGAGATAGTGACGCTCCCCAACCGGTTTGAAACCGGCGCTGGCATCCATACGGGCCCGGCCGTTGTTGGTAATGTGGGTTCAGCGGATAAGATGGAATATACGGTACTTGGGGATACCGTGAACCTTGCGTCTCGCCTGGAAAGTCTGAATAAGGAGCACCACACGAAACTATTGATGAGCGGCGCAACGCAGAGCAGGCTCGGGAACCAGGTGGAAACCGTTTATTTATCCGATGCGCCGGTGCGAGGCAAAGCGCTACCGATCAGTCTGTATACGGTTGCATCGCTGGTGGCGAAGGCTGTGGTAAATGCGTAGAGCCGAAGAATCAAACTGTGCACCGACTCCCTTACGGTCGCGGCTCGGTTTCCTTCTCGCGTTCCTGGTTGCCGCTGGCGCATTTGCCGCGGACGAGAAAGAAGTAGCCGTTGGCCTGGTGCTGAACAGCGTGGGCGGCAAAGTGCTGCGCGCGGATACCGAGACGCCACTCGCGGCCAGACCTGGCGATCTGCTTTTTGCCGGCGACGGCCTCAGGACCGAAAGCTCGCCCGCATCGTTCCTCTTTTGTCCAGCCAAGGCAATCGATACGTTGGGGCCTGCGGGCGAAGTCCGATTGGATACGAAACAGACTAAGGTGAAGGCCGGGAAAATCACTGAGCAACCAGCGCGCGCTTGCACGCTACCTCCAACGTTGCGCATCGGAGCCGCAAGCCAGCAACACTACGGCGTCACCATGACGCGCGGCGTCAATAAGCCGGAGATTCCGCCCACGCCGCGCGATCAGCTAAGTTCCGACGTTGTTGCCGAGTTGGCTCCCTACGACGCGGCTCTGAAAAGCGATCCCAAAGACCAGGGCGCCCTGGTGAGCGAAGCCACAATCTTTGAGAATCACAAGCTGCCCGCCAACTCGCTCGAGATGTACTACAAGCTGCGGGAGCAATGGCCGGACGCGGTTTGGGTAAAGAGCAAGATCTTCGAGATCGAGCAAGCGCTGGCCGAGCAAGCCTCCGCTAAGACCGCAGCGGCGCTCGCGAGTGGGACCACCTATGCATTGCTGATCGGTATCTCGAAATACGAAAAGCCGGAGTTGTCGTTGCAGTTCGCCGAACGCGACGCCAGCGTTTTCGCCGATTTCCTGAAGAGCCCGCGCGCAGGAGGCCTGGCGCTGAATAACGTTTTGTTGCTCACCGACTCAAAGGCTACTACTGCCGCGGTGCGCCTGGGATTTCAGGATTTCCTGAAGCGCCGCGCCACCAAGGCCGATACCGTGATCATTCTGGTGGCCGGTCACGGCACGGTGGACGGCAAGGACGCTTACATCCTCACCTACGATTCCGATCCGCAGGACTTGAAGAGCACTGCGCTGCCCATGGCGGAGCTACAGTCGCTATTTGAAGAGCAGCTCACCAAGGTGGGCCGCGTACTCCTGTTTGTGGACGTTTGCAAAGCCGGAACCATTGGAACCATCCAGAACAACACTGTGAATGCCACGGTGGAGAATTTCAAGAACCTGGAAGGTGAGCTTTTAGGAATCATGGGTAGCCGGCGCAAGGAGCTTTCGCGCGAAGGCCCCGAGTTCGGAGGCGGTCACGGAGCGTTCAGCTACTTCGTGCTGAAGGGCCTGGAAGGCGCGGCTGACGAGAACGGCGATGGCGCTGTTACCGGGGAAGAACTGATTCGCTACGTAACCACGCAGGTGCCTCGCGCAACCGGAGAGAAACAACATCCTCAGGACATCAGCCCGGGAACGGTGGACATTAAGCTTTCCGACATCAAGAAGCCAGGAATCAACCTGGCTCATTGGCGCATGCTGCTGGATTCCCGGAACGGCCAGCCGTTGTATCTGGCGTCAACATCGCCGGGGAGCGAGCTGGCGGAGGACCAGGCATCCGATGACGTTGACCACTTCACCTCCGCGATCCAGGCTGGCCGCATCTTGCCCGGCGAAGCGGACAGCGCTTTCTCAGCGCTCGCAAAACTGAAGACAGAACTGGACCCGGAGTTGTACACAGAACGCGAAAACCAGCTTCGAATCGCGCTGGAGAACAAAGCCCAGCAGGTGCTGCTGCGCTATCTCACTGGAGACCAGACGCCGCAATCTCAACAGGAGTTCCAACAGGCTGCGCGCTACATGGAAGCCGCGCGAACTTTGACGCACGAATCGCTGTACCTGGAAGGGCGCCAGGATTTCTTCCAAGGCCGGGCGCTGCTCTACGACAAGAAATTCCCTCAGGCAGCCGATTTGCTGGAACAGGCTGTGCGTATCGATCCAGGCGCCGCCTACGGATTCAACGCACTGGGCATCGCATACCTGGAGCAGGCGCAGTACGACAAAGCGATTCCGGCCTTTCATGATGCGGTCCGCCGCGCGCGGCATTGGTCTTATCCGCTGCACAATGAAGCGCTGGCTTACGTCGAGACGGGCGACTACAAATCCGCCATTCGCGCTTATCAGGAAGCCATCCGGTTGACGCCGCAGTATAGCTACCTGCCGTACAATCTCGGCCTGGTTTATCAGCGCTTGAACCGGCGCAAGGACGCCGAGGCATCGTATAAGAAAGCCACTGCGCTCGCGCCGGATTCGGCCGAGCCATACAACGCGCTGGGAACTCTCAAAGCTTCCGAAGGCAAGCGCGACGAAGCGGAGCGCCTGTACCGCGAGGCCTTGCAGAAGAATTCGAATCTGCTGGCCGCCCGTCACAATCTGGCTTTGCTACTGGCCGATGAAAAGAATCGCCAGCAAGAAGCGATTGACCTGTGGCGCGTGAATCTTCAGCAGTCGCCCGATTATCTTCCCTCGCGTTTGAGCTTGGCCTCGACACTGGCCAGCGCCGGCGATAACGCGGGAGCCATCGCGGAATACCGCAAGGTCCTGGCAGCGAAACCCGGTTATCTGGCGGCTCACTTCGCGCTGGCCGGCTTGCTCTCGAAGAGCGGTGATTCGGAGGGCGCGCTTCAGGAATTGCGCGAGCTATCGAAGCAGGAGCCGCAGAACTCCGGCGTATTTGAACAAATTGGCGATTTGGAAGCAGCGCGGAAGAATACCACGGAAGCGAAGGCGGCGTATAAATCGGCGCTGGACCTTGCGCCCGATCGCGACGCACGCAAGCGGATCGGCAACAAGCTGAAGTCGCTGCCCTAACAGAGCCGCCCGCCGTTTCCAGCGTGCGGTCTCCTCCACGGCCACAGTTCCTCTTTGTGCAGGGTGCGGCCTCATAAATTGGATGCGGCAGGTTGCGATCGAGTTTCCGTCGTCCCCTTGCTGACGCGCGGGGCTATCCCTTGGCGGCCGCTGACTTCACTGGCTCGGTTTTCGAAATATCGATTCCGCCCTTGAAGTAGGCTCCGTCTTCGATGACAATGCCGGCGGTTTTAATGTCGCCGACGATGGTAGCGCCCGCGCGCAGAGAGATGCGGTGTTCCGCTTCGACATTGCCGCGCACCGAGCCGAACACGATCACTTCATGGGCCTTGATATTGGCTTTGACCTTGCCGGTTGGTCCGATGGTCAAGCGATTGCGCAGCTCAAGGCTGCCTTCCATCTCGCCATCGACGTACAGTTCTTCGTCGCTCGTTATCTCTCCAACGATCCTCATCGTCTTTCCAAATACGGTTGTTCCGCCACCAGTGTGCGGTCGAACTGCTGGCTGTGTCGAGACTGGCTGCGTTGGAGACGGTGTTTGCATGACTTGCCCCTCTTCGTTCTTACCCCACATAGGGGATTCTGATTAGCACGCGATACGCCAAATCGTGCGTCGCTGATCTTTCTATGCTTTGCGCCCGGCCTCGGCGCGCCCAGCAAGAATTGCCCAATGCTTATTCTACCGCCCTCGCTGAAAAAATGTCGTCTTATCGATTCCAGCATCCACCGCGACATCGAAGAACCCGATCATCATTTCTTCCCAGCTCTGTTCGCCGAATCGAACCTCCGCGGCCGGATCCGGATTGCGTGGGTTGTTGGCGGAGTTGTCAAAATAGCCGGCGCAAGTTAATCGAGTGCCCGCTGGAAGCCGAAGCGGCTCCGCCAGCCGATAGTTCAGTTGCCAGTTGAAGTCGTAGTTGCTCACCTTTAGTAACGTGGTGAACCCGCTGTTTGGCTTGGCCATCAGATACTCGAATGATTTGCCCCGCAGATGCATATGCGGGAACAAGCTGATCAGCAGCGCTTCATTCGGCAAGGTACCGGACACCAGAACGCGATAATTCGCTTCTCCGGGCGGAATCACAAATCGGTCGTTCCCCATTTGCAGCGTGAGCACGGCCTGCTTGGGCTGCTCTTTTGCAAACATCATGCCTATGCGCGTTCGGTCCGCGCTCGGTTTTCCTTTCGCCGTGTAATGCATCTGCAGCACCAGGTCCGACCCCGCCTTGATTTTCTTCGCCATCCCCGGCCTCCAGCCGTCAAACGAGTTGCCGGGCGTGTAGACCAGCAGAATGTCACTGGTGGTCAGGCTTTTTGCGATGGGCAAGGGGAATGCTTGTCCGCTGGGCCGGCCCTTCAGCCACTCCGATCCAGGCTCTCGAATGTAAACCACCGCGTGATGGACAGTGGCCGCGTCCGTTGGCCGCACTTCCACCTGCTGCACCCACTTATCCTTGCTAAAACGCGTGGGCAGGATTATGTATTGGTACTCGATGGCTCCGCTGGCGGGAATTTCAACTGCTTGCGGCATCTCAAACACGGCATCCGGTGTTCCAATATTCCAACCCGGCGGCCAGGCGCGAACGGGCGGTGCGTCCTTCGCGGAACCTTCCTGCGCCCCCGCGTCCACCCAATGTTGGAGCGTGTCAATTTCCTGCTTCGAAAGCGAGCGATCGTTTGCAAAGTGCCCGTATTGGGGATCCGCGAACCATGGCGGCATCTTGCGGGTTAGCACGGCTTCGCGGATAGCCTTGGCCCAGGGTCGCGTGTCCGCGTAGCTGAGAAACGGCATGGGCGCGATCTCGCCGGGACGATGGCATTCCTGGCACCGGTTCTGGAGGACCGGAAGTACGTCCTTGTAGAAGGTTGGAGGAGAGGCTCCGCCGGCGAGCGCAGGAAGACTGGCGGCCAGACTAACGAGCCAGCGACGCAACGTACTTATCGCGGCATTGCTTGGAACAAAAATAGAAAGTCTCGCCTCCCAAGGTTTCATGGATGGAACTGGCCGCTGCGATGTAAGTGCCGCAGGTAGGGTCTTTCTTGAGCTCCCCGCTTAACGGAACTTGATTTTGCGGACGTTGGCCGCCTGGCTGATTCGACTGGGGATTCACCAATTCTCCGAGTCCCCTGAAGATAATCCCGATCACGCCACGCAGCAGCGAAATGATCACCACCAGGCCAAGGAGCCAAAAGATAACGCGGAACATCGCCTAATTTGATTCTACCCGCTCCCAGGAGGAGCACTCATTTAGGCCGGTAGCGCACGCACTCATGCGTGCCGTGTTCGCACTCTTGCGAACANNACGCATGAGTGCGTGCGCTACACCAATTCCTGACTAACGATCACCACTTCGTCCAGGAGGGTTTTGTCCGTCTCCTCCTACGCAAGCAAATGTTCCGTACAAGCTCGCAAGCAAGCCGCCGTATGTGCTCGCCGAAGCCCGCGACTCCCGTGGGGAATTCCGGTAGAAACTTCTTCCGTGGTGACCAGTCGAGCACCTCCCAAGTCGACAGCTTTAGCGGCGTCACTCCAAGGGTCGTTGGGAAGAAAGATAGCGATCCAGTAAAGCGTATCCGCGAAGACGATCCTCAACGCTTCGTGGATCCGTAGATGTAAATGGTAAAGGCGGTTGGAAAAATCCTGAGGGATAACTCGCCGCTCAGACTCCGGAATCTTCTTCCCCAGTTTTTGTGCGATCGCGGCAATACGAGGGAGCTTGCTCGCTTTTTTACTCTTCTGGGTAAGCTTTGCCATTCCGCTTGCAGAATAGCAGGGATGGCTACTCCTCCTTATTCGCTGCCTTGCGCGCCGCGTCGATCCGCGCCTGGGCGTGACGGACCGCGATCAAGGCTGCCGCGATATCGATCCCTAGCGCCGGATTGATCATCGCTTCCTGGGCGTGCTCCAAATCCTTCTCGGCCGCGCGGACGTCGATCTCTTGGGCCTTCTCAGCGAAATCGGTGAGAACGCGCACCACATTGTTGTGGATTTCCAAGAACCCACCGCGGACGGCCAGGCTAAAGTAGTGATCGTCCTGCGTCGTGTAGGTCATCGCGCCGATTCCAAGCTCGGAAATCAGTGACGCATGGTCCGGCAGCACGCCGATATAACCGTCCTCCGCCGGAATCTGCGCGCGGATGGCCTTCTCGCGCGCGAGCAGCCGCTGCGGCGTGGCAATCTCGATCTCGAAATCCTCGGCCACGGTTTATGCCTCGCCTTGCTTTCGCAGTTCTTCCGCTTTCTTCTTCACATCTTCGATGCTGCCCTGCATGTAGAACGCTTGCTCGGGCAGATCGTCGTGCTTGCCTTCCACCACTTCCTTGAAACTTCGCACCGTATCGGCCAGAGTTACGTACTGGCCTTTGATACCGGTGAATTGCTCGGCTACGTGGAACGGTTGCGACAGAAAACGCTGGATCTTGCGGGCGCGCGCCACAATCTGCTTGTCGTCGTCCGACAGCTCGTCGATTCCGAGAATCGCGATGATATCTTGCAAATCCTTATAGCGTTGCAGAACCTGCTTCACTTGCTGCGCCACGTTGTAATGCTCTTCACCCACGATGCGCGGGTCCAGAATTCGGGACGTGGACGCCAGCGGATCCACCGCGGGATAAATCCCTTGTTCCACCAGACTGCGTGTCAAATTGGTGGTCGCATCCAGGTGGGCGAAGGTGGTGGCGGGCGCCGGATCCGTGTAGTCGTCGGCAGGCACGTAAATGGCCTGCACCGACGTGATGGAACCTTTCTTAGTGGACGTGATGCGCTCCTGCAATTCACCCATTTCCGTCGCCAGATTCGGTTGATAGCCCACCGCCGAAGGCATGCGTCCCAGCAGCGCTGAAACTTCCGAGCCGGCCTGCGTGAAACGGAAAATGTTGTCGATGAACAGCAGCACGTCCTGGCCTTCTTCATCGCGAAAGAACTCAGCCACCGTGAGTCCGGAAAGGCCAACACGTAAGCGTGCGCCCGGCGGCTCCGTCATCTGGCCATAAATGAGCGCCACTTTGGATTTTTTATAATCGTGCGGATCCAGCACGCCGGATTCCTGCATTTCCAACCACAGATCGTTGCCTTCCCTGGTCCGTTCACCCACTCCGGAGAAAACCGAAACTCCGCCATGCTTCAAAGCGATGTTGTTGATCAGTTCCATGATCACAACGGTCTTGCCGACGCCCGCTCCCCCGAACAGCCCGATCTTGCCGCCTCGCAAATACGGTTCCAGCAGGTCCACCACTTTGATGCCGGTCTCGAACATCTGTAACTCAGTGGCCTGCTCCTCGAAAGTCGGCGCGGGACGATGGATGGACCACTTCTGCGGCGTATCGATGGGTCCCATGTTATCCACTGGCTGCCCGATCACGTTCATCACGCGTCCCAGCGTCTGATTACCCACCGGCACTTCAACGGGATGCCCCAGGCTCACGGCCTTCATTCCGCGCACCATGCCGTCGGTGGGCTGCAACGCGATGGCGCGCACCCGGCCTTCGCCGATGTGCTGCGCAACTTCGGTCATCACGTCGATGGGTATTGGGGTGGTGAAGCCTTCGCTGGTGATATGCACCGCCGTGTAAATCACTGGGATCTGGTGTTCCGGGAACTGAATGTCGATGGCCGGTCCAGCCACCTGGATTACTTTGCCTTCTACTAATGCGGATGTGATTGCCATATCTCTCATTCCTGACAAGCCGGAGGCTTGTCCTACACTAATCCAACGCGGCCGCGCCGCTTACAATTTCGATAATTTCTCTGGTAATACTGGCCTGCCGTACGCGATTCATCTTCAACGTCAACGAGTCGATCACTTCCGCCGCGTTCGTGCTGGCAGCTTCCATAGCCGTCATTCGCGCCGCATGTTCCGCCGCGGCGGATTCCAGCAGCGCGCGGTAAATCTGCGCTTCGATGTAACGCGGCAGCAGGCGTTCCAGCAGCACGCCCGGCGGCTGTTCGTAAATGTAATCGATCTGTTCCTGTTTCTCGGGTGGTTCCAACGGCAACAGGCGCGATACCACCAGACGCGATGCCATCAGGCTCTTGAAATTGTTCAACACCATGTAAACGGCGTCGATTTCACCCTTCTTGAACCGCTCGGTCACCTTTTGTGCGATTTCGAGCGCATCCTCGTAGCGCACCACCTTTTGGAAAATAGTGGAATAGTCGCCGGTGATATGCCGGTGCCGTTTGCGGAAGAAGTCGCGGCCCTTACGTCCGATCAGCTCCAGTTGAACTTCGGCGCCCGAGTTATCCTGAATGAACTTCTGAGCGGTTCGAATTACGTTGGAATTAAAGGCTCCCGCCAGACCGCGATCGGCCGTGATCACCAGCAGTTGAACTCGCTTCTCCGGCCTCTTGATAAGAAATTCAAGACCCTCAGCTTCGTGACCTTCGCCCACAGCTTGGATGACATTGGCCAACATCCGCCGGATGCTTTGGGCGTAAGGACGCGCCGCCAGCACACGATCCTGCGCGCGCCGCAATTTCGCCGCCGAGACCACTTTCATGGCCTTGGTGATCTGTTGCGTGTTCTTGACCGAGCGAATTCGCCGGCGCAAATCGATCAGGCTGGGCATGGAAGTTAAACCGTGGCGGCCGCCGGAGCGTGTTCGGCCACAAACCGGTCCTTAAACTCCTTCAGCACCGTGTTGACCTCGGCTTTCAGCGCGTCATCCATCGCCTTCTTCTCGCGAATGGTCTGAAGCAGCGCTGGATGCGCCGAATCCAGATAGCGATATAGATCCGCCTCAAACGCTCGGACCTGTTCTACCGGCAGATCGTCCAGCAAACCGCTGGTGCCGGCATAAACAATCAGGATCTGTTTTTCTACCGGCAACGGAGAATACTGGGGCTGCTTCAGCACTTCCACCAGGTGCCTGCCGCGATTGAGTTGGGCCTGGGACGTCTTGTCCAGCTCGGAGCCAAACAGCGCAAACGCGGCCAGCTCGCGGAATTGCGCCAGATCCAAGCGCAGCGAGCCTGCTACTTGACGCATGGCTTTGATCTGCGCGCTGCCTCCCACGCGGCTCACTGAGAGACCAACGTCGATGGCCGGGCGGACATTCGAGTTGAACAAATCCGCCAGCAGGAAGATCTGGCCGTCCGTAATGGAAATCACGTTGGTCGGAATGTAGGCCGAGATATCGCCGGCCTGCGTTTCGATGATTGGAAGCGCCGTCAGCGATCCACCGCCTTTGGCGTCGTTCAATTTCGCGGCGCGTTCCAGCAGCCGGCTATGCAAATAAAACACGTCGCCCGGATATGCTTCGCGCCCCGGCGGACGGCGCAGCAGCAACGAAATCTCGCGATACGCGGCGGCGTGCTTCGAAAGATCGTCGTAAATGAGCAGTGCGTGCCGGCTGCTATCGCGGAAGTACTCGCCGATCGCGCAGCCGGAATAAGGCGCGATGTATTGCATGGGCGCTGGATCGGAAGCTGTCGCGGCCACCACCACGCTGTACTCCATGGCGCCGTTGTCCTCCAGCGTCTTCACCACCTGCGCNNTTGATGATGGTGTCGATGGCCACCGCGGTTTTGCCCGTCTGCCGGTCGCCGATGATCAGCTCGCGCTGGCCGCGGCCGATCGGAATCATGGAGTCGATGGCCTTGAGACCGGTCTGCAGCGGCTCCTTCACCGGCCGGCGGTCCACCACACCGGGAGCGATGGCTTCAATGGGACGCGTTTCCTTACTGACCACCGGACCTTTTCCGTCGATGGGCTGCCCCAGCGCGTTCACAACCCGGCCCACCATGGCTTCGCCTACCGGAACCGACATGATCTTTCCGGTGCGGCGGACTTCGTCACCTTCCTTGATCTCCTGGTATTCGCCCAGCAGCACGGTTCCCACCTGGTCCTCTTCCAGGTTGAGCGCGATGCCCGTTACGCCGTGCGGAAACTCCACCATCTCGCCGGCCATCACGCGCTCCAGGCCGTAAACGCGGGCGATTCCGTCGCCCACCGAGATCACCGATCCGGTTTCGGATACGTTTACTGCTTTTTCGTAATGCTCAATTTCGCTACGCAACACGCGCGCGATTTCATCAGCTTGGATTTGAGCCATATATTAGATCCCTACCCCTATTCCCCCGATTCCTCGGTCAACTCACGCCGCAGATGTTGCAGTTGGCCGCGCAGCGATCCGTCATACAGCGTCGATCCGATACGCGCCGTCACGCCACCCAACAGCTCCGGATCCACCGCAAAGCGCAAGCGCATCCGTTTTCCCGTCAACCGCGATAAATCCGATTCCAATTGAGCGCTGCGCTTCTCATCGAGCGTAGCCGCCGCCGTCACCTCCGCGCGCGCGAATCCCATTCGCTCGTCCAGCGCGACCTCGAAAGCGTCGCGCATCTCGTCCAGCATTCCGATGCGCCGGTGGTTAATCACCACGTATATGAAATTCCGGATGTAAGGCGCCACCGCTAGCTCGGCCAGGAGCGTGGCCATCACCGCGTGCTTGCGCGAGGTCGGAATGGCCGGTGTCAGCAGCGCTGTTCGCAACTCAGCCGATTGCGCCACCATTTGCGCGGCAGCGCGTAGTTGGGCAACCGCTTCCTCTGGCTTGAGCGTGGAGCCCGGCTTTAGGACAATATCCACCAGGGCGCTGGCGTAGCGGTGGGCCAAAGCGGAAGCCATGCGTCAGTTCCTCTCGCCGGGCGTTACCTGGTAACGCAAATCCTGTAGAAATTGGTCCGCCAGCGAATTCTGCGTATCCTGGGTCATGCGCGACCGGATGCGTTGCTGGGCAAGATCCAAAGCGAGCTCCGCCGAATACTTCCGCAGCTCGGCGCTGGCCGCCCGTGACATCAACTCGATTTCCTGCGCGGACTGTGTCTGGATTCTTTGCAGGCGGTGCATCGTCTCGCGGCTGATGCGCCCACCTTCGGCGCCGATCTCCTCGTGCGCGCTGGCACGCAAGCTTTGAATCTCGGTTTCGAGGCCAGCCAGACGCCGATCAATCGCGGCCGCACGTGCCTCGGCCTCCTGCTTCGTCTTTGTGGCCTCCGAAATCCCTTGCTGTATCTCTTGAGATCGCTGCTGGAAATAAGCGGGAGCGTGTTTGCGAATCAGGTAGCCCAACCCAGCCGCGAGGATCAAGAAGTTCGCCCACTTCCATCCCAGCCACGGATCACCGGTCTCAACTTCCTGCCCGCCCTGCGCGAGTAAAGATGCGGCGAAAACAATCCCCAGCGTAGCGCGCGCACTCATGCGTGCCGCGTTCCCACTCATGGGAACGCCCAGAAAATTCCGCAGCCTCCTCACGACGCTCTCCCTCCCAACAACGACCGCGTGATCTCTTCCGCCAGAGTTTCCGCCGTCGCCGCCAACGATCGTTTAGCAACGGCGGCTTCCGCTTCCAATTCCTGCTTGGCCTTATGAATCAGCTCGCGCGATTCGCGCCGCGCTTCGTCCAGTCGTGTGGCCTGTTCTGAGATCCAGCCCCGCCGCGTTTCTTCGTTCTCCTGATAGATCTCATTCCGCGCCTTGCGCAATGCCGTTTCCAGAGTAGCGGCCTTTTCCTCGGCCTGCTTCAACATTCGAGCGGCCGATTCGCGTGCGCCTTCGGTGGCCTCCCGCCGTTTGTCCAGCACTTCGCGCATCGGACGGAAGAACATCCACTTCAAATAAAAATGCACAATCAGCAGCAGGCAAATAGTCGGTACGGCCTGCAACAGTATTCCACCTAGCGCCTGTAAGGTTTGGCCCATTCAGTTTTTCGAGGGATCTTAGCGAATCTGAGAAGGCGTGATTATCCAGAGCAAAGCCGCCTGAAACCACCGTCCCAAAACCGTTACCCTAACATAGTTGATGCGATGAATACAAGGCGGGAAGCGCAGATTTTTCTTGGGGTTTGGCGTACTCCGAGACGCCGCTTTCCCCCTCTTAGTAGAATACACCTTCGACCACAAGGAGACCACTATGGCTGAAAAACTTCCGCAAACTCTGGCGAACCACGTTCGCTGGCAACCACCTTTACACTTCTTCGTTCTGCCCGTGACTGCCACGGCATTGATTCTGGCTGTCATCAACGTCGTCCGGAATTACGACTCGCTCGGGGCCTGGGCTTTGGTTTTGCTGGCAGTGGCTGCCGCGGTGGCAGCGCCGCTTATCCGCATCAACGCGCTCAAGGCTCAGGATCGCGTGATCCGCCTGGAGGAGCGTATGCGCCTGGCTTCGATTCTCAATGAGCCTCTCAAGTCCCGAATCGGCGAGTTGACCGAGCCGCAACTGATCGCTCTTCGATTCTGTTCGGACGCCGAGTTGCCTGGATTGGTGGACAAATCCCTCAATAGCCGGCTGTCGGCAGCCGACATCAAGAAGTCCATCGTTAACTGGCGGGCGGATACCTTTCGGGTTTAGCATCCTTCGCGCGGGACGCGGCATCTAGTAATAATGCAGGAATCGGTCATGGCAGAAACCACTTACGCCCGCGAACAACTACTCGAGCGACGCCAAAAGCTCACTTCGGTTCTCACTCACACGCGGGCCAATCCGCATCTCGCGGCCCTATTGGACCAGGTGGACGCTGCACTCGAACGCGTCGAGATGGGCTCTTTCGGCATATGCGAATACTGCCACGACTCCATCGAGTCGGATCGTCTGGCGTGCGATCCTCTGATCCGTTTCTGTATCGATCATCTGAGCCGCGAGGAACGCAGTGCGCTGGAGCAGGATCTGGTGCTGGCCGCGACCATGCAGTCCGGAATGTTGCCACCGCGCGAGCAGCGATTCGGCGATTGGGAGATCGCCCATCATTACCAACCCATGGGTCCGGTCAGCGGCGATTATTGCGACGTAATTACTTGCCCCGCCGGCGAGCTATTCCTCCTGGTGGGAGATGCCTCGGGAAAAGGCGTAGCTGCGTCGCTGCTCATGACGCAGTTGCATGCTATGTTCCGCAGTTTGATCCACTGCGACATTTCTCTAAAGGAATTAATGGAGCGCGCCAATCGCATCCTGTGCGAGGGAAATTCAGGACGCTCGTTCGCCACCCTGGTGGTTGCCCGCGTTAGCCCCGCCGGATTGCTGGAGGTTGCGAACGCCGGCCACTGCACGCCACTCATTGCGGGCAAGTCCGCCACTACGCGGATCGAGACCGCCAGTCTTCCGCTCGGCATGTTCACCGGTGTTGAGTACGAAGTTGAGCGCCATCAGCTGGACGCAGGCGATACGTTGGTTCTCTACACCGACGGAGTTACGGAAACGCACAATGGAGAAGATGATGATTACGGTTGCCAGCGTGTGGAAGAGGTACTGCGGCGCTGCTTCAACCACAATCCGCGCTCCCTGGTGGATGCCTGCGTGGCGGACTTGGCTGCGTTCCGGGGACATTCCACCGCGATGGACGACGTGACGTTAATGGCTGTCCGCCGATGCTAGGTTTTTGAAGCCGTGAAAGAATCGCAACGACCGGTCGCTTACGCTCGCGGTTCGGAAAGATGTGTCATGTTTAGAGAGTGTTACCGAACCGCGACCGTGAGGGAGTCGGTGCCTGCGCCGATTTTTTTCGCGGGGTGCGCTAGGATCAAAAGTGGTAAATGTCCGCGTCAGCGCCTAGCTTGTATCTCGAACGATCGGGGCCTTTGCAACGTTTCTGGGGGCTCTTTCGCCAAGCCTGGGTCGCGGGTTACGAAGACAATTGTTTTGGAATTGCCAAGGGCGTCGCTTATTCCGGATTACTGGCGTTCTTTCCGGTGCTGGCATCCATCGCGGCGATTTTAGCGAAGGTGAACGCCGAATCCGTGGCGCACGTATTTTCCAGATTCCTGTTTGAAGTGGTGCCGCCGGGCACCGAGGAGTTGGTCTCAAACCAGTTCGCGGTAAAAGGACAACGGCCGGTCTGGTTGATTCTGGCGGCTGCGGCATTTTCAGTATGGGCGGCGTCCGGCGCCATCGTCAGCTTGATGGAAGGATACGCGGCAGCGTACCGGCTGCCATCCGGGCGTACTTTCCTCAAAGAGCGCGGCGTTGCGATCCTTTTGGTTTTTACGGTGGCCTTGCCTGCCATCGGTTCGTCAGCGCTAATTCTTTTCGGCGCACGGAGCGAAAGATCCATGCTGGGATGGTTCGGCGTTGCGCCGGACATCGATATCAAGACCTGGGTGAGCTTGCTGGGCGGCCTGTTGCGCTATGTGGTCGCGTTGGGCGCAACAGTGCTGGTAACGGCGCTGCTGTACTGCGTGGCGCCCAACCGGCCGCTCAAACTTCGGAGCGTGTTGCCGGGTGCATTCGTTGCCACGTTCTTGTGGTTGCTGGTAACGTCGGGCTTCGCCTGGTATGTGCGGAACATTGCCAATTACAACGTGCTGTACGGTAGCATCGGTGCGGTCATCGCGCTGCTGGTGTGGATGTATCTGGGCGCCGTGATCTCGTTAATTGGGTGCGAATACAACGCCGTGCGCGAGCGCTTGGCGTGCGAGTTCTGACGCGAACTCCTGTACTCTTGTATTGTTATGGAACTCCGAGGTAAAAGAATCGCAATTCTTATCGACACGGCATACCAGGAGATGGAAGTCTGGTACCCGTACTACCGCTTTCAGGAAGCGGGCGCGGAGTGTGTGTTTGTCGGAGCAGAAGCCGGCAAGGTGTACTCGAGCAAAGTTGGTTATCCCGCGACTGCGCAACTCTCTTACGATGCCGTGAGCGCGGACGGATTCGACGGCGTCGTGATTCCGGGCGGCTACGCCCCCGACCACATTCGCCGCCACGCGAAAGCGAATCACTTCGTGAAGGAGATGGACGCGCAAGGCAAGTTGGTGGCTTCCATTTGTCATGGCCCTTGGGTGCTGTGTTCGGCGGGGATACTCAAAGGCCGTCGCGCCACCTGCTTTTTCGCCATCAAAGACGATGTGGTGAACGCCGGCGCGAATTACGAAGATGCTGAGGTAGTGGTGGATCGCAACCTGGTCACCTCGCGCAAGCCGGAGGATCTGCCGGCGTTCTGCCGGGCCAATATCAACGTCCTGGTGGAACAACCGGTGCTGGCTTCTTGAACTCCGCGGATTCCGTCATCTCGGTCCGCGGTCTCCGAAAGAGTTACGGAACGTTCGAAGCGGTGCGGGGCATCAGCTTCGAGGTTCGCGCGGGCGAGGTGTTTGGATTACTGGGCCCGAATGGCGCCGGCAAAACCACCACCGTGGAGATCCTGGAGGGTTTGCGGCAGAGAAGCTCGGGAGAAACTATTGTCCTCGGCTACGATCCGGGGCTTGAAACGCGCGCGATCAAGGATCGTATCGGGGTCTGTCTGCAGGCCACCAATCTACCCGACAAAATCAAGGTGCACGAAGCGCTGGCGCTCTTCGCGGCGTTCTATTCCCGCAACACAGACCGCGAGAAACTGCTGGAACGCCTGCAACTGGGCGACAAGCGCAACGAGTATTACTCGAAACTGTCGGGAGGTCAGAAACAGCGCGTGGCGCTTGCGTTGGCGCTAGTCAACGAACCGCAATTGCTTTTTCTGGATGAGCCCACTACGGGACTGGACCCGCAGGTGCGCCTGGAGATCCACGGGCTGATCCAGGAGCTGCGCGATGCCCAGCGGTCCATTCTGCTGACCACTCATTACATCGAAGAGGCGGAGCGGCTGTGCGACCGCGTGGCCATCATCGATGAAGGCCAGATCATCGAAATTGGTACGCCGCGCGAGATCCAGCAGCGAACACTCGGGCAAAGCCGTATCGAAATCCGTTGCGAACAGCCGCTTCCCGCCGCCGAACTGGATTCATTCTTCGCCACGGAGAAGCATGCGTTTTCCGAGGACCGGAAATCGTTGACCGTTCATTCAACGCAGCCCGCGAGAACTATCGTGGAGCTGGTGAAATGGATCGACCAGCATGGCATCGAGCTGGCCGATATNNTGCGCGAATGACGAACAGTTACCTGGCGATGGCCGCCATCAATCTAAAACTGACATTCCGCGACCGGACGGTGATCTTCTTTAATTACCTGTTCCCGCTGGTTTTCTTCTTCATCTTTGCGCAGCTGTTCCATGCCGAGCAGGGCGGCGCCATCATCCAGGTACTCACCATGGTGCTGAATATCGGAATCCTGGGTAGCGGATTTTTCGGCGCCGGAATCCGCGCCGTGCAGGAACGCGAGGCGAACATTCTGCGACGCTTCAAGGTGGCGCCAATTTCAGCGGCGCCGATCCTGGTGGCCTCGCTGGTTACCGGGCTGCTGAACTTTCTACCGTCCGCGCTGATGCTGGTGCTGCTATCGCACTTCATGTATGGGATGGAGCTGCCAGAGCGCTGGTTTTCGCTGCTCATCTTTGTGTCCATCGGCTCGTTGGCATTCCGCTCTCTAGGATTGGTGATTGCTTCCGTGGTCAATTCCATGCAAGAGAGCCAGATCGTNNCAGTTTATTCCCGCCACGCATCTGATGACGGGCATGCAAGCTATCTTGGCGCGCAACGAGAGCCTGGCTCAGAATGCGTCCGAGGCGGGAGCATTGCTCTTGACCATGGTGCTGGCGACATTCATCGGTGTGAAGCTGTTTCGCTGGGAAAAGGAAGAGAAAATCCGTGGCACCGCGAAACTGTGGCTGCTGGCTGTGTTGGCGCCCTTTCTAATTCTGGGTGTGTATCAGGCATACAGCAAGGACAGTGTAGTGAAGGCGCGTTTGTTGAACCGCGACCTGCAGCGCAGCCGCTCGCTGCTGATCCGGAACGCGCGCATCTTCATCGGGGACGGCCGTGTGATCGAATCCGGTGGAGTGTTGGTGAAGAACGGCAAAATCGAGCGGATTTTCGAAGGCGCGATTCCCGATCCCAAAGAACTCAAGGCGGAAGCGATTGAGGCTGCCGGCAAAACGCTGCTGCCCGGTTTGATCGATACGAACGTGCACCTTTCTGCATCCGGCGGATTTTCGGAGACCCCCGCCGAGTCGACGCCGGAGAAGACCATGCCACGCGCGCTGGCGGCCTATCTATACAGCGGCATCACCGCGGTAAAGAGCGCCGGCGATCCATTGGACGCCATCTTGAAGGTGCGGACCCTGGTGAATTCGGGAGAACGCCTCGGAGCGGAACTGCTTGTTTACGGCCTCGGTATTGACCGGCAACAGGTGCAGGCTTTGAAGCAGCGCGGTGTGGACGGCATCCAGGTGATCCTGGCCAATAGCATGGATCTTGCAATTCTGCGCGCGGTTGTCGAAGAAGCGCGAGCGCTAAAGTTGCCCGTCGTCATCGATACCGGCGACCCACGGGGTGTGGAAGATGCGCTGAGCGCGGGCGCCAATGGAGTGGAGCGCGGGTCAGCGCGCGAGAAACTTCCGGATCAGTTGTTCGCTCAAATGAAAACGCAAGGCGTAGCGTACGATCCGGCCTTGACGGCCGTAGAAGGTTTGACGAGCGTGATCAACGGCAGCCTGGATCCGTTGGATCGCCCCCTGGTTTTGCAGGTCGGCCCCGCCGCGCTGATCGATTCCACCAAGAAATTCCTTCAGTCCGAGGAGGGGGCCAAGATGCGGGCCCAATTGAAGCCTGGCGCTCCGGTCAGTCTGGATATAGGAAAAGAGAATCTGCTGGCGGCATGGAAAGCCGGCGTGCTGCTCGATACCGGAAGCGGCGCCGGAAGCCCGCTAACCCTGCATGGCCCCACCATTCAGCGCGAAGTCGAGTTATGGGTGGAAGCAGGCATTCCGCCCGCGGTGGCGCTGCAAGCCGCCACCTACAATGCCGCCCGGCTTTTGGGAGTTTCGGATCGAATCGGGCTGATCCGCGAAGGCCATGACGCGAACTTGTTGCTGGTAGACGGGAATCCGTTGAAAGAGATCAAGCAGCTCGAGAGCATTCAAAGTGTGATATTCAAAGGCGAACGGATTTCAAGATCGGAGTTGTTCGATCAGGAATAGCGTGGTACCCGCGCCTTGCTAAACTTGATCTTCGCCCAAAAATGTCCGATAAGACACGCATCGGCGGTTTGCTGGTCCTGGTCTGGATCTTCATCGTCCTGTCAGTTTCCACCATGCTGCCGTTTTCAGCCTCGAAAACAAACGATTTGAGTTATTACTCCCTGTGCCCATTTGCGCCCTGGAGTTCGCTCGCGTTGCTGTTTGTGGCGGGGGTGATTTGGGCCATCCGGAACTACTTGCTGACCCGCATCCAGTAGTGGGTCTTCTGTGGTCTCATAAAGGATATGCGGCAGCTTCTACTGTGTCTTGCCATCGTGGCTCCGCTCTCCGCAGCCACGCCCTTTCAAGTTTCCTTCGAAAATTCCAACAACGGCTGGACCGTTCTGCATGGCACTGCCGTTACGGATGCCTCAGTGACTTATCAGAACCGCAAATCGATGCGCCTGGAAGCCGGCACGGGCTTGGATGCAAGCGTTCGATCGGCCCCGATTGCGCTCACCATCGGCAAGCGCTACGAACTGGCCGGCTGGGTTCGAACTGACAAGCTTGCGGTCCGCGACCTGGATCGCTCGCCCATTGCCATCGGCGCCGCGCTCACCATGGCATCCATGCCGTTCGACGTGCATTCGGAATCCGTCGGCGGCACGCACGACTGGACGCGCGTCCACCTGCGATTCACAGCTACGAGCGCGCAGGATAGCATCCTGCTGACTGCCGGCAAGGGTGGAGCTTTCGACGGCAAGGCTTGGTTTGCCGGAGTCGCCATCGATGAAGTTTCTTCGAAGGACGATTGGCCGTCGCGCGCCGCGGTCACAACATTTGGTCCGGCCTACCGCTATCCCACCGGAGGATGGATTTATCTCCACATCGAAGGCCAGCCGTACGAGCGCGGCTACCAGCACGGTCATCTGATGGCCAAAGAGATTGTGCAGTATCTGGAGCGTTGCGCCGCCGAGTTGGATTCCAAGGGTAAGAAGGAGAGCTGGAATTTGGCGCGAACCACCGCGAACGCGCTTTTCCTGCGCGGCTTCGACCAGGAAATTCTGGCGGAGATGAAGGGCATCGCCGAAGGAGCGTCCGATGCCGGTGCCAAATGGAATGACCGCCGCATCGATCTGATCGACATGGTCGTGGCGAACACCGTGGTGGAACTCGGTGAACTGGCCGGCGCGTTACCCGTGACACCCACGGGTCTCGAGGGATTGCACCTGGAATCGCCGGTCTACTTCGACCGCAGACGCGATGTTTCCATCGTGGAGCGTTGCAGCGCTTTCGCCGCTAATGGCAAAGCTACCCGCGACGGCCGTATGATCATTGGACACATCACCATGTGGCCGCTCACGCTGGCCGAACAGACCAACGTGATGCTGGATATCCAACCCACCTCAGGCCATCGGCTGCTGATGCAGAGTTATCCGGGCGGCATCGAAAGCGGAACGGACTGGTACCAGAACGACGCGGGCATTGTGCTGACCGAAACCACCATTCGCCAAAGCCCCTTCAACATGGAAGGAACGCCGATCGCGTATCGTGCGCGCAAAGCAATTCAATACGGCGACAGCATCGACAAAGTAGTGGAGTATTTGAGCACGCGCAACAACGGCCTCTACACCAACGAGTGGCTGATCGGCGATTCGAAGAACAACGAAATCGCGATGTACGAGCTGGGTACTTACAAGAGCCGGCTTTATCGCAGCACCAAGAATGACTGGTTCGGTGGCACTGAAGGTTTTTATTGGGGTGACAACAATACGAAGGATCTCGGGATGCGGCTGGAATACCAGCCCGATCCTAAAGGCGAGCCGGTGCATGTGCCGTACGTGCCCGGCTCTCGCGATTTGAAGTGGGAGGAGCTGTATCGCGAGTACAGCGGCAAGATCGATGAACAATTCGCGTTCCTTGCGTTTCGCACGCCGCCGCTGGTAACGGCCAGCTCGATGGATGCCAAGGTGACCACCGCCGACATGGCATCGCGCATGATGGTGTGGGCCGTTTTCGGAAAGCCGAATCAACGCGAGTGGGTGCCCTCCCCGTGGTCCAAAGAGCAGTATCCGAAAAACGACGGACTTTATTCCTCGGGTTACCGCCTGATCTCGGCACAGCCGTCCGAATCGCTCAAAACAGCGATCGTGGAAAATGAACTGGCTCGGACGGCGTCGAAGTCCGAACCAGAGAAGGCGGAAAAGAAAAACACCCAGTATAAAGACCGCTTGTGGAAGGGCTGGGTGCTACCGGCGTCTGAAGCCGACGATTGGTTCACCGCTGGTTCGGCCGCCTACTATCGTGATCTCCAGTCCGACGACTTGGCGAAGGCCATCGCCGCGCATTGGGCCGCGTATCGATCGGCCAGCATCGCCGAGCCGAATGCGATGAACAAGTTCGCCGCGGAAACGCACCGCGGTGCGTTGTTGCTGGATCAGATGCGGCGCGATTTGGGCGACGATCGCTTCTTCAAATTGATGACCGATTTCTTCGCCGCCCACACTACGCAGACCATCACTGGACAATCGTTCCTGGATGCCGCGGGGGTTAAAGTGGCGTTGCCGGAAGATCCCGGCGGCGCGGTTTATCTGGCTTCCGACATCGGCCGGCATCTTGCCACTGCGATCATCGTGTATGGAACCTTAACTGACGCGGGAGCGAATCGATACGCTGCTGAGCAGCTACAGAAGCACTATCTGGATTCGTTCGAGAGCGCGGTCCAGGTTCGGAAGGATTTCGAAGTTTCGGACGACGACTTGCGCAGCCACGATGTGATCTTCGTGGGACGTGCCGAGACCAACTCCGCGCTCGCGGCATGGAAGGGGAAGATCGGCCTCGAGTCCGATGGCGGCTCATTCCGCATTGCCGGCAAAGAGCACGCTTCGGAAACCGAAGCGCTAGTTTTTGCCGCAAGTAATCCACTGGAGCAGCATCATATGGTTCTGGTTCTGGCCGGCAACAACGCGCTCGAAACCGTCCACTTGGCCAGCGCCTGGCTGAATCGCACGGAGTACACCATCTACGATTCCACGAAAGAAACCAGCTCCGGATTCAGATAGGCATGTGGGGCAGGATGTCATCCTGCGCGCGGGTTGTTAACCCGCGCCGTTTGCGCCGATTGGCAATCGGCGCGCAGGTTGCCAACCTGCCCCACATGTTATACTCAGCGAAGTTCTTTCACAATTAATCAGCGAGGGATGCTCGGGAAGGCGGTGTAATTCCGCCACTGCCCCGCAACTGTAAGCGGCGTGTATTAGGGCCGATGCGATCACTGCGAAAGCGGGAAGATCGCTTCTTGAAAGGGCCAGCCGTAAGTCAGGAGACCGGTTCCTCGCTCTGAAACCAAATCACGTTTTCGAGGGAGAAACGTAGCATGCGAACACTCATTCTTCTGATTTTGCCGCTCGCCGCTTGCGTGGGCGAAACCTCCAACATTCATGGCACCATACTCGATCCTTCCGGCTGGCCGGTAGAAGGCGCGCGCATTACCTGCGGGAACCAATCGGTCTACAGCAACGCGGAAGGCCGCTTCACACTCCCAGACTTAGACAAGTGCGATGTCAGCATCGAGAAACCCGGCTTCCAGCCGCAAATTGCGCCACTCACCGCGCAAACCGAGGGTAAGATCAACCTCGTCGTGGCAGGACCGGTGGAAACAGTAATAGTCTCCGCAACGCGCACTGAGACCACGCCCGAACAGGCGGCCGTCGCGGCCAGCGTGATCACCGAACAGCGCATGCAGGATCTCGGATATCCGATGTTGTCCGACATATTTCGTGACATTCCCGGACTGCAGGTTTCCCAATACGGACCGCCCGGAGCGCTCGCGTCGCTTTACACGCGTGGTTCGGAGAGCACTGCAACGCTGGTTCTGGTGGATGGCGTGCCGCTCAACGATCCGGGCGGTGAACTGCATCTGGAGCACCTCACTTCCGAAGGCATCGAGCGCGTGGAGGTGGTGCGCGGCCCGCAAAGCGCGCTGTTCGGAGCCGAGGCGGACGGGGGCGTGATCCAGATTTTCACCAAACACGGCAACCCGGAGGACGACGTGCCGCATGGCTCCGTCTCTTATGAACGCGGGAATTTCCAAACCGACCGTTGGATAGCCAACCTGACCGGCGGTTTCGACGGGCGGCTGGATTACGCACTGAGCGCTTCCGGATTTCACACCGTCGGAGAATTTCAAGATCAATACGACCGCGACAATACCGGCACGGCCAATATCGGCTACAAGCTCTCAAACTCCACTGAGCTTAGGGGCGTCTTCCGCATCTATGATGACCACGTCGGTGTCCCCGGCCAAGTGGCATACGGAATCGACGATCCCATCCCTAGCGAGGAAACACGCAACGAGACGGTCTCGCTGCGCCTGGATGACAGCCGTGGCTCGAATTTCCGGCAGCGCTTCACTTTCGGCTTCAACAAGCTGCGCGACCGGTATAACGACGACGAGCCGTATGGTGAGCAGCCTCTCGCAGCCCTGGTGCGCAACGTGGGCGGTCCCGTGCCGGAAGTATATTTCGTGACCCTGCTGAATCCGCTGATGCTGCCCACGCCGAGCCAGATTCCCGCTGGCCTTACTCTAGTAACCACCGACGCGTACTTCGGCCCATCCGACTCCCTGAACTTGACTGAGCGAAAAATCGCCGGCTATCAAGGCACGCTTTCTTATCGCGGCGGTGCTCTGGTGTTCGGCTACGATTATCAGGACCAGAGCGGATATCTGTCCGGCACCAACGCCTCACGCAACAATAACGGTTTCTTCGCGAACCTGCAGCAGAGCCTCGGCAAGCGAATTTATCTTAGCGGCGGCGCACGCGTGGAACACAGCAGCGCGTTCGGAACCATCGGTACGGGACGCGGCGGCGCGAGCTTCCTCTTGTTTCACGAGCACGGTCCGCTGTCATCCATGTTCTTTCGCCTGAGCGCTGGACGCGGCGTCACGGAACCGAGTTTGCTCGAAAACTACGCCCAGAACCCTTACTACTACGGCAACCCCGCGCTACGCCCCACGGAAACCAGCAGCTACGAAACCGCGCTGGTGGCGGAATGGTTCGGACGGCGTATTCGCACGGAGGTTGCGGGCTTCCGCAACTCGTTTCATAACTTGATCGCGTTCGTCGTCGACACTTGGCAAAACGTGGAGGCAAGTTATGCGCACGGCGTGGAAACTTCCGTCCAGGCACGCTTGCCGGCGAGCATTCTCATCATGGGCGCCTACATGTGGCTGGATACGCGCATTACGAGCTCGGCATCGCCTGAGTCTTCCACCACCGGCATCGGCGAAGAATTGGTGCACCGGCCGCGCAACTCCGGATCGGTCTCGTTCGCTATGACTCCACGCCGTTGGTCGTTCGTGGTAGGCGGACGGTTCGTGGGCGAGTTCCAGGATTCCGACTTCACTTTCGGCGTAACTCGCAATCCCGGCTATCAGGTCGTCTACGCCGCTGCTTCTTATAAAGCCACCAAACACGTAACGCCGGTGCTGCGCGTCGACAACCTGCTCAATCAGCGATATGAAGAAGTGCTGGGATACCAGGCCTTGTCCCGCAGCATAATCGGCGGCGTACGAATTGGTTTCTAGGCCGCAGATGAACGCGGATGGACGCGGATAAGAAAGTGCGATTCTTGTTATCGGCGTTTATCCGCGTTCATCGGCGGCTATAATAGTTCGATGTCCTCTGCGCCCCAAACGCAGGCCCCGTCGCCTGCCATCATCTTCGAGACATTGAACGCTCATGTACGCACTGCCGCGTTGCGCGGCGCCATCGAGTTGGATCTCTTTACCGCCATCGCGGAAGGAAACACTTCCGTCGATGCGATCGCCAAGCGTATTCACGCTTCCGAGAAAGGTACGCGCGTGCTGTGCGATTACCTTACCATCGACGGCCTGCTTACGAAAGGAGCTTATTGCCAAGATCGTCAAAGCCGAGATTCCGGGCGAGTGCAAAGTTCTGGATATCGCCGCCGGACACGGGCTCTTTGGCATCGCGGTGGCGACGCACAATCCGAAAGCGCATATATCGGCGCAGGACTGGGCTCCCGTATTGGCCGTGGCCGAGGAGAACGCCGAAAAGGCCGGCGTGGCAGGCCGCCATTCCAAAATTCCAGGCAGCGCGTTCGATGTCGATTTCGGAAGCGGCTACAATGCTGTGTTGATCACCAACTTCCTGCACCATTTCGATATCCCGACCAACGAATCGCTGCTTCGGAAGGTGTACGCCGCCATGGCTCCCGGCGGCATGGTGGTGACGTTTGAGTTCATTCCGAACGAAGATCGCATTTCGCCTCCCATGGATGCCAGCTTCAGCATGATGATGCTGGGCAGCACGCCGCATGGCGACGCCTACACCTTCTCCGAATACGATCGAATGTTTCGCAATGCCGGCTTCGTGCGCAACGAAATGCGCGAGCTCGCTCCGACACCCCAGCGCGTAATCGTATCCTACAAGTAGGTTGATCAATAAGCTCGTTGTCGAAAATTTAAAGCACCGGCCGGTGCGAACCACGCTGAGCATCGTCGCCATTAGCATTCAGGTCACCATGGTGCTCACGCTGGTTGGCCTCAGCGCGGGAATGCTGGACGAGCAAGCCCGGCGTGCGCGAGGCATTGGCGCCGATATCATCATCCGCCCCCCCAGCAGTTCTGTGCTCAATTTCGGTATCAATATGAGCGCCAAAATAATACCGAAGGTTATTGACGTCGAGCCACACGTCGCCGCCGCCACCGGCGTTCTCGTGCAGGGAACGGGCATGCTCGATTACGTTACCGGCGTCGACCTTCCCGAGTTCAACAAGCTCAATGGGGGTTTCCGTTTTGTGCAAGGCGGTCCGTTTCAGGGGCCCTACGATGTGCTGGTGGATAGCTACTACGCCGACCAGCACAAGTATCATGTGGGGGACACCGTAACCCAACTGAATCGTCCGTGGAGACTGGCCGGTATCTACGAACCCGGAATGTTGGCGCGCCAAGTGGTGCCGCTCGCCACCTTGCAGGATCTGACCGGCAACCGGGACCAAATTACCGTCATCTATGTAAAGCTGGACGATCCGGCGCGAACCGGCGAAGTGATTGACCGTCTCAAGGGCAAGCTGAAGGAATACAAGCTTTTTTCCATGCAGGAGTACACCGAACTCTATTCCGTCAACAGCGTTCCCATGCTGAAGGCGTTCACCGTCGTAGTGATTGCGCTGGGAGTTCTGGTCGGATTCCTGATGGTGTTGCTCTCGATGTACACGGCGGTGCTGGAGCGCACGCGCGAGATCGGCGTCCTGAAAGCGCTGGGCGCGTCGCCGGGCTACGTTCTCAACATTCTGCTGCGCGAGACCGTGCTTCTGGCCGTCGCCGGATCGATACTTGGGATACTGCTCTCTTACGTCACTCGATTCACGATTAATGACGTTATCCATGGTTCGCTGATCCAATCCATCGTTTACATTTGGTGGTTGATAGCAGCAGCCATCGCAATAGTGGGTGCGATGCTCGGCGCCATCTACCCCGGTCTCAAGGCGGCTCGCCAGGACGCTATCGAGGCTCTTGCGTATGAGTGACGCGCCCATCATCTCCATCCGCGATCTTCGCAAGACCTATCACGTCGGCGAAGTGGACGTGCATGCGCTGCGGGGAGTGAATCTGGACGTTCAGCGCGGAGAATTTGTGTCGATTGTCGGACCATCGGGTTCCGGAAAATCCACTCTGTTTCACATTATCGGGGGATTGACGCCGCCCACCGCCGGAAGCATCCTACTCGACGGTCACGATCTGCTGGGTTTGACGGACACCCAGCGCACTGAACTGCGCAAAACCACAGTTGGGTTCGTTTTTCAAAAATACAACCTGCTGCCCACGTTGACGGCGCGCGATAACATCGAGATCGCACGGCACATTGCCCACAAGGACGGACCGCTGGACCCGAAGTTTGGCGATGTCTTAAAGCTGCTGGGTCTCACTGGCCGTCTGGACCATAAGCCCCGCGCGCTTTCGGGCGGCGAGCAGCAGCG
>PMUN01000237.1 GCA_003166875.1 Bryobacterales bacterium
GTTCTAATTGTCGCCGATCATCGCTGAATGCTTGTAGGCGGTTCATGTGGTACTCCATATGGTGCGCCCACTGTTCGTAATGCTTCGTAGCTTCGTCACTCTCCTGCCCTGGTAGAGATGGCCTCCACCCTCGCGCGAAAGGCTTGCTGGTTGCTGGATGGTCAGAGTACACAGCTCGCAAATCCATATACTCTTGACGGCAGCATCTGTTGTCATCCAAGAGTTCGGTTAGTTCACTTTGGCGCAGCACATAATTAGGTATGTGGTTACTCAAGATCTGAAAGACGCCATGAATTCCGGTTTCGAGAGATGAGATGCTAGCGTGATGCTCTTTGACGAGGATGCCAGCACCTTCTAATGTAGGAGAGGATTGTCGGGCAACGTCTTCAAGGACGACGATCCTAGTTTCAAGATTCTCGCCAATAGACTTTTCGATCCTATCCAGCCGCACCTCCGGCGTTTCGGGTGGTGTCTTGCTTGGATCGGGAGATCTTCTACCCCACCAGATAAATAACACTCCGACTCCAAACAAAGACGGTGCAAGCCATACGCTCTTTAAGAACTCGGGGACAGCTTCGATTAGAACAATCAAAATGTGCCCCCTCGCAATAGCCTCCACGAGTTCGTGTGGGTGCTCGATACCGCGTTGCGTCCCAAGGATGACAGACACCAGCGTAACGAGATAGCCGAGAAGTGTCGATACGGGGCGTGAACGCAGCCACTTTCTGAAGGAATCCATGCTCCATCATCCCATAATGCTAATACGGGTTGGCATGGATTCGATTTGCCGTCAAGACCCCCCTCCGGGCAAATTGACCCACTACCGACGCCACGAGCAAGCCAATCTGATATTTTGGTCGCTCACGCTAGAATTGTGAAGAACGATATGCCTCTCGCCACCGGAACTCGCCTGGGTCCGTACGAAATCCTTGCGCCTCTCGGTGCGGGGGCATCGGCGAAGTCTATTACCTCGGAGAGACGCCCACGTCGCCAAAAACCCGCCGGAATGCCGCTATTGTGTAAGGTTCACGTTGAATAACGGGGAGAGACTTTTCGAACCAAAATGGCTGGCTCCCCAAAAATACGGTTTTACAACCTTCTCTCTCAAGATTCGTTAATGTTTCTGGATGGCCCAAGATGGATTCTAATGGCCCACTCCGTCACGGTCCACTCAATAGCAAGCTGCACGGACATGCGTGCATTTTGACAAACGCGACTCTGCGGTCGTGACCATTCATCGCTCTGGTGGGGAGAAACAGCAAGTCAATTCTTCGACGATTAGGCTGAGGCCACATCAGGCATACATCGGATGAGGGCAATTGGCGGGTGCGGTCCCTTTTTTATGTACACGACAAAATTGCGGATCATTGGTAAACGCTCCGCATGACAGTTCGCACGCACATAGGACGGGTCAATCCGCCATGTATTTGCGGCGACGATGCGCGTAGTTGGCGTAACATATAGAGGATCATTGGGGACGTGCAGATAATGACACCCGACCGCTGGCGCCAGATCGAAGATCTATATCACGCCGCCCAAAATTGCGGTCCCACCGAGCGCGCGGCGCTGATGAGCCGTACCGATCCCGAAATCCGCTTTCGCGTGGAGCGAATGCTGAAAGTGGAATCCGGCAGCCAAATTCTGGACCAGTTGGCCGGCGGCTCGCTAGCGGATCTCACAAAAACGGCGATCATCACTGGGACCCAGCTCGGCCCTTATAAGATCGAAGCGCAAATCGGCGCGGGCGGCATGGGAACCGTTTATCGCGCTACCGACACCCGATTAGGGCGCGTGGTGGCTATCAAGATCGCGGCCGAACGCTACAGCGAACGATTCCAACTGGAAGCGCAGGCGATCTCGACGCTGAATCATCCGCACGTTTGCACGCTCTACGATGTCGGTCCGAATTACCTGGTGATGGAGTTCATTGAGGGTTGCACGCTGGCCGCCGAACTCAAGAAAGGCCCCTTTGTTCCTGAAGTAGCAGCTCGCTATGGCAGCCAAATCGCCGGGGCGCTGGCTGAGGCGCACTCGCTCGGAATCGTGCATCGCGACTTAAAGCCGTCCAATGTCATGCTCACCCGCCACGGCATCAAGGTATTGGATTTCGGGTTGGCGAAAATGCTTTCCAGCACGGGAGTCACCGAGCCCGGCTGCATGATGGGCACCCCCGCGTATATGGCGCCGGAACAGGTAGAAGGCCGAGAGCCTTCCGCCAGCGCCGACCTGTTTGCTCTGGGCTTGGTGCTGTATGAAATGGTGGTTGGAAAGCTGCCATTTCCCGGTGCATCGTTGGGGCAGATGCTTTCGAGCGGGCCCAACACCACCGTGCCCACACCATCCGAGCAACGCGCGGACCTGCCACCGGTCCTGGATGGGCTGGTAACAAAGCTCCTGGAAAAGGACCCTTCCAGGCGCCCGCAGTCGGCATTGGAAGTAGAGCGCGAGCTAACGGCGATTGCGGATCGGTTGTCAGCGCCGCCCTCACGATCCCTGTTGAGCGCTGCCATCCCGGCGACGGTTTTGCTCCTCCTGCTGGTGGCCGGCGGCGCCTGGCTCTATCAGCGCTCCCAACAGCGGCAATGGGCGCGAGAAGAAGCCATTCCTGAAATCAATCGTCTCGCCCCGAACACGCCGCTAGCGGCGTTCCTCGTATTGCAAAAGGCCGGGAAGATTCTGCCCGGCGATCCGCAACTCGCATCCATCGCGAAGTCGCGCACCAGCCGCATTGCGGTCCAATCGTCACCGGCCGGCGCCAAGGTTGAAATCCAGGACTATCGGACCCCCAACGGCGCTTGGCTATCTTTGGGCGTTACTCCGCTCTCCGGCGTCTTAATTCCCAACGGCTATTTTCGTTGGAAAGTTTCGAAGCCAGGAGCAGGGCAGGTTCTCGCCGCGCCGTTCACTCAGGACAATATGCAGTTCGCGCTAGCCCCGGCTGGAACCGCCGCGGGGATGGTTCACGTTCCGAAAGGGACCGGCGGCCAGTATATCGATTTTGTCGGATTTGTGTTCTACGACCTGCCTGCCCACGATATTGACCAGTTTGAAGTGACCAATGGTCAATATCAGGAATTCGTGGATCAAGGCGGCTACCGGAAGCGCCAGTATTGGAAACAAAAGTTCAGCAAAGACGGCAAGGAGATCCCTTGGGATCAGGCTATAAATCTGTTTCGCGATCCCACCGGCCGGCCCGGACCCTCCACCTGGCAAGCTGGCCACTTTCCGCAAGGCCAGGCTGACTATCCCGTTTCGGGCGTGAGCTGGTATGAGGCGGCAGCCTATGCCGAATTCGCAGGTAAGAGCTTGCCCACCGTGACACAGTGGTATCAGGCTGCTCCAGCCGACCTTGCAGTTTACAGCATCGGTCAGAGTAATTTCTCCGCGCGCGGGCCATGGCGCGTCGGGAACTCTCCGAACGTCGGCCCTTTCGGAACCTACGACATGATCGGCAATGTGAGGGAATGGAGTTTCAACACCGTTGAGAAGGATAGACGCTTTATTCTGGGGGGCGCCTGGCGAACTCAGACCTATCAAGCCATGGATCCAGAGGCCCTTCCGCCGTTCGACCGGTCCGCGCTAAATGGCTTTCGCTGCGTGCGTGACAGCGAGCCGCTTCCCGCAAATGCGACAGCCCCGCTCGTAGGGTACGCGAGGGACTTTGCCAAGGCGAAGCCGGTGTCTGACGAGGTTTTTCAAGCCTACCAGACGATGTACTCCTACGATCGGACCCCTCTCAACGCCGCGAGCGAGGGCATCGTGGAGAACACCGCGGATTGGACCAAGGAAAAAATCACCATTGACGCCGGCTACGGGAACGAACGCTTGCCGGTCTTTCTTTTCTTGCCGAAGAATGTTCACGCGCCGTTCCAGACCGTATTATTCTACCCGAGCGCGCGGGTGAACGACGGGGCCTCGAGCCAGAATCTCGGCGATCTGCAATTCGTCGATTACATTATCCAAAGCGGCCGTGCG
>PMUN01000011.1 GCA_003166875.1 Bryobacterales bacterium
GCGGAGGTGGCGGAATTGGCAGACGCACTAGCTTGAGGTGCTAGCGGGAGCAATCTCGTGGGGGTTCAAGTCCCCCTCTCCGCACCAAATTTCACTTAGCGCTTGCAATAACTGTATGGGAATAGATGTTGGTGTCTTTGGCGTTACTTCCCGGGAAGACGCTTCCTGGAACGGAAGCAGCATCTAGATGAATATCGAGCGCTACAAGCAGCGGTTGCTCAATATAGAACGAGAGCTTCTAGCGGATATCGCGCGACTGGAAGGGGAAGCCTGTAGTTCTGGTGAACCAGAAGTCGGAGACGCTACCGATGCGGCCACCTCCTCCGAGGGCACGTCGGAATCCCTCGAAGAGGAGGCACTGGCGTCGCGGACGCTGACTGCGGTGCGGGACGCCTTGCATCGTATCGAAGCGGGGACCTATGGTAAGTGCGCCGCGTGCGGACGCCCGATTGAAGCGGCCCGCCTGGAAGCGGTTCCCTGGGCGCGATATTGCCTGGAGGATCAGAAGAAACAGGATGAGGCGGGGCACGTGCCGCAAGGCGGTTCGACACTTTGACCGACTAACTTTTACGTTCCACAAGGAGGAATCCATGCACGAATTACACCGCCAAGCAGCCGAACAGCATGAGATGGCGGCGCGCGCCCATCGTACCGCCGCCGGGCACAACGAGAAGGGCGACAACGCGACTGGCAACTGGCATTCGGGACGGGCACTCGAGTACGCTGACCGCGCTTACGAGCTTTCGAAACAGGCCCACAATAAATCCGGGCAGATAGAGAGTCTATGATGTCCACTCGTTACAACAACGGATCACATTACGAAAATCATCAGCGGGCCGCCGAGCTGCATGACATGGCCGCGCACGCGCACCGGACCGCCGCGGAGCATCACGGCAAGCAGGATCATCAGACCGGACAGGAGCGGTCCAGGCAAGCTCTAGAGCACTCTCTAGACGCTTACCGGCATACCCGAGAGGTGCATCAGGGGGTGACGAACGAGCATGGCATCGCCATGTTCGGTCATGCAGAGATAGCAGCTCTCGCCTACGAGCTCTGGCAAGCAAGAGGTTGTCCCGCGGGATCACCTGAGGAAGATTGGTTCCATGCAGCGGAACAATTACGTTCCCGCCGATAGACCAATTGGTCTTGTGTTGGGAGACGAGAATTGCAAAATGCGGGATTGCGCCGATCGACATCGCCGTGGAAGGTCTAGTTGCGGCAGCGCGAAGTAGCGTACCTTCCTGTACCGGGGTGTTTTGCCGTGTGTATCCACCTTTACCCCATGCCGGGGCGTGGAACCATAACCGCGTTGCGACTAGAGTTGCTACCACGTTCTCCAGATCTGGCTGAGCTCACGGCCGCGAAGATTGTCGCTCGTGTTTCGCTACCCAGACTTCCATTCGCTTTGTCGCCTGACTCAGAGGCGTACCGAGGGCGTAGGCGATCTTCCATAGGCGGCTAACCGTAGGGTTAAGGATTCCTCGCTCCACTCGATTGATGTATGTTCGGTCGAAACCGCACTCCCCGCTGAGGCGCTCCTGTGACTGGCCTGCCCGTTCACGGAGTTCGCGTACGACCGCTCCTATGGCCCTCGCCCTGAGATCGGTCGGCTGAATCTGCCTTTGGCGCCGTTGCATCGGCAGATCCGATGGTGCTACGTTGAAGCGTATTAGCCAACGGCATATACGCCGAAATTCCTGCCGCTTTGAACTTCAGCAGCGTGCCCGCCGGGCAAAGCAAGCAGTTGAGCTTGACCGTGAGCAACACAGGCAGCGCCACGCTCAACGTGAGCAGCGTCACTGCTGGTGGTGTGTTCTCAGTGCTCTCGCCCGCCGCGCCGTTTACTGTAGCGCCGGGCGCCGCGACTGCGGTTTCCGTGCAATTCAGCCCGTCCGCCACCGGCGGCCAAGCCAGCACGCTCAACATCGTCAGCAACGATCCGGTGCAGCCCAACCTGACGGTTCCGATTTGGGGCACGGGCTACAGCCCGGCCAACGTGCTGGTCTCCGACAGCTTCAAGCGCGCCAATGCGACTGAATGTTCGCTGGGCCCGGCGGACCTGAAATTCGGCGGCAGCGGCGCGTACTACTATTTGCCCGACTGGCCCGGGAGTGGCGGACCTGTCGGCGCCGGTATCATTTCGGGCGCACTCCAAAACAACGGGCTGGATTTCGGCGGCGTGCAACTCACCGCATCGTCCGACACCTGTGGCAGCGCCCAGGGTGCGGCACTCCCGCAGGATCTCGACATCATCGTAGATCTCTACGTCCCCGGGAGCTCGGGTAAGATCACGGATGCCGGTGCGTATTTCCGCAGCCGCTCAGCCGCTCCGGGCGATGGTCTTTTCGGCGGCACGTCCTCCGGCTACTGGGTGGAGCTATTCAGCACTGGCGAAGCGTGGGTGGATCAACTGAATCCTTTCGAACCCATCGCCAAGACCGCCGTACCAGCTTCCTTCAATCCGAATGTGGTGCATACGCTGGAGACGCTAGTTCAGGGGACCAGTCTACAGGTCACGCTGGATGGTAATCCTCAGACTTTCACCCAAAACGGCGCCGCGGTGACGACAGTGGCAGTACCCACGGCCTCGAACAATGGGGCGGTGGGCATCTCCTTCGGTTCCGAACGCAATCGCGGGAAGGCCGGAGGGCAAACTGCCAGCAACCTGGTGATTTCCTCCGCCGGCAGCGGCTCCAGCCCAGCGCCGCAAATCTCGGTCTTACCGGCCAGCCTGAGTTTCGGCAACGTGACAGTGGGCCAGAGCTCCACCATGACCCTCACCATCACGAATCAAGGAGGCGCCACGCTTAACGTAACCAGTCTCGGCGTCGCAGGGCCGTTCGCAATAGTTTCGCCCAACACGCCATTCACCGTGGCGGCAGGAGCAAGCGCCACGGTTACGATCAGCTTTACCGCTGTCGCCGGTCCCCAGAGCGCCACGCTGACCATCGCCAGCAACGATCCCGCGAATCCTTCCGTGTCGGTGGCGGTCACTGGAAATGGTGCGGCGCCAGGGGTTTCGGCGGCGGGTCTAATCGGCTACTGGCCGTTTGAAGGTAACGGCCAGGATGCTTCAGGAAACGGCTACGATTTGACTCTGGAAGGGGGCGCCATGTTTGGTCAGGGCATAAGCGGACAGGCGCTTAGGGATTGTTAGGAAATAAACT
>PMUN01000280.1 GCA_003166875.1 Bryobacterales bacterium
CTGGTTTCTGGTTGCTGGTTGTTGCTAGCGAGCTGATCGTCGACGTTTGGAGGAGCGGGGCGCCGTTGAAGCTAGTCGCAAGGCTCTGCTCAGGAGATCTCGTAGCGCGTCTGGGGACACGCGTGACAGGCGGACTAGGACCCATGGGTACTTTAAATAATGATCGGTGATGTAGTAGGTCTCGGGATCGGCGACTAGCATTTCGTCGCGCTCCTCGAAGGTGGTTCCTACGACGAGTGAGTCTCCATCTTCCTTCAGACGCGCTAGGAGTTTGCCGCCGGTTTTGAACGCTGGTGTGCCGTAGGAGGTGCTTTCTTCGACGTTTTGAAGCGCCAGCGCGATTTTGCGGGTTTGTTCGAAGGTGACCATGGTGCTTATTCGTTCCTGATGTCGCGCGTGCACTTTTGCGACATGCGCCGTGCGTTCACACGAGTGTGANNGCACGAGTGCGTGCGCTACGGGCTTAGCGTTGCCGGTTTGGATGGGCCGAAATAGATTGAGTTGAAGAGCAGCTTGTAGGTGCCGTGGGGTTGGCCGCGGAATGCGGCTTCCACGCATAGGAGCAGCACTTTCCCTTCGCCTAGCGGGGCTTCGGCGGCGGCCACGGTCCCTTCCAGATATCCTTGTCCCCACGCCCAGCCGCTTCGCAAAGGAGTGGCGTTCGGGAACCATGCAACCGGCTTGACACCTTTCAACTCGGCGTCGGGCGCCATGCGGAAGACCGGACTGTTCTCGAAGAACACGTCGGCGACCGAGGGCATGCCGTAGGCGATGGGATTGGTGTTGTCCACACTTACTTGCATAACGGAGCCGGGCACGTAGAATTTCTCGTGGGGAAGTGGATGCTCTTTGCCGTCGGCGGTTCGTTCCTCAAGGCCATTGGCAAGCGGGAGTCCTAGGAATTGGGCGAGCGCGGTTGAATCGCCGATGGTGACGATGGAGCCGCCGGCCTCTACGAATTTTCGAAGCTGAGGAATGGTTGTTTCGGCTGTGACGCGGCCGAGCATTTTGCGATACTCTTCGGGAGTTTCCTCCGCGGTCGGTTGACGATTGAATGCGGTCACGGCACGTGGCATCGCTCCGCTCGGGAAAACCAGGACGTCGAAGCGGCTGGCCAGATCGCCCTGATCGAGCGCGGCCGGGTACACCACTTCAAACGGAAATTCGAACTGCTCGAAGATCCAGCGCAGCCAGCCTGAGGTCATGGAGCCGCCGTACTGATCCCATAAACCGATTCGCACCGGCTTGAGTTTGATGGCGTCGCCGGAAGGACGTTGGTCGACGGCTTGGACGGTGACGCCAAGCTCGGACGTGGCTTTCTGAATGACGGCGCTGGTTTCGGGGCGCGCAGGCACGAACATTGTTCCTGCGCCGACATCGCGGCCCGCCAACGTTACGGATTTCTTGAGCCAGTACACTTCGTCGCCGTTCTTGAGCAGGCGGTTCACCAGGATGAACGCGTCGTTCTGCTGGTGATCGATCAGATAACCGGCGCTGCCGGAGCCAAGAACCGCCGTAGCAGGCGCATGCTGCAAACCATTCACTTTTTCGAAAGGACCATCGAAAGCATCCAGTATGCGATCGAACTTGACGCCCATCTGGAACGCCAGCGTGTATCCGGTGACATCATAGGGCGGAATGGGAGGACCGCCGGGATAACGAAAATCGTTGGGGTGATCCTGAGGTTCGAACATATCGAGAACGTGGGGGCGAAAGGCTTGCGCCGTCTTGACCACCCAGGAACCTGCTGGATAATGTTTGCCCGCGACGTCGAAGCTGGAGGTGGCGCGATGGACAGTGATGCCGGTCTTGATGAGTGTGTTGATAAATTTTGTGGCGGTGGGAAAATCGGGCTGATCGGATGGCAGAATGTAGCCGCGCGGGTCGCGCAGTGCGGGATTGTGTAATTCGGACGCATAGAATTTGGCTGGAACTGCTCCGGCCGCGCGCTCCATGGCGGCGGTGGGAGTTTCCAACGCGGGTGCGGCTGTTTCTCCGCCAGACGGGTTCTTCTTTTGACCTTCTTTCGACGACGCGTCAGTTTGCTTCGCAGCGGCTTCTTTTAGGGCTTCGATACGTTTGGGCGTAACGGTCCAGGAATCCTGGCTGCCGCGCTGAATGGAGTTGCGGCCCATCTGATAAATATTGAACAGAAAATCTTCCCGATATTTGGAAGCGAGATCCAGCACGGCGCGATTTGCTGTCATTGAATATTCGATGGATTGCCGGAAATGCCAGGTCTGTGGCGGGACAGGAAAAGGTTCATCGCCCGTTGGCAGTTGACGCTGAGGTACCAATGGAAGTTCGAAGGGCGTGGGACTGCCGATGGTTTCGGTGAGCAGCCCGACCATATTGTGGAAATACGTTGTGGTTCGCAGACCGCCGTTGTACCAGGTGGAATAAGGCGCGCCGCTACGCATCACGGTACCGGGTTTGCCTTCGGCGACGAAGCGGCTGTGCATGGCTGAGCCAACCATTTCGATCAGCGGCGGAATCAACGGATCGAAATTGTAGTTGAAAGGATCGCGGAAGGGGGGCGCGAACATCACGGCTCCAGCCGGTCCAGTCTGATGGTGGTTGTACATGATCTCGGGAAACCACTCGATGAAAAGCTGGCGATTGATATTGGTGGATTCCTGCATGTTGGACATGTAAAAATCGCGGTTGTTATCGTGGCCGATGTACTTCTGCCAAAGGCGGGGGATGTTCTGGAGAGAGCGTTTGGTGGGCTCGGCCTGGCGCATGTACCAGTTGGAAACCAGCTCCATGCCATCCGGGTTGGCATGGGTGGCGAGAATCATAACGTCGTTCAGGATGCGCACGGTTTCCGGATCGTTGCGCGACACCATTTCGTAGACGAGCTGCATCAACTGATGAGCGCCCAGTACTTCGCTGGCGTGCAATCCGCCGTCGATCCACACCACGGCCTTGCCTTCGTGCGCCAGCGCGCGAGCTTGATCGTCGGTGAGTCCTTCGGCCAGCGCGAGCCTGCGGGCGATTTCTTTGTAGCGGGCCAGGTGCTTTTGATTCTCGGGAGAAGTCAGGATGACCATCCATTCGGGGCGGCCTTCTTCAGTCTTTCCGATCTCGACCAGCTTCATACGGTCGGACTCGGTGGCCAGCTTCTGCCACCAGGCGGTTAATTGCGTGTAGTTGGCCAGATGGTAATCGTCGCCGATGTCGAATCCGAGCGCCTCTTGGGGCGTGGTGATGTGATGGCCATTCTGCGCGGGCAGCGCAATGGCGAGCGCGAGGACGAGAGCGCATGTAGCTAGTTTCGACGATCGTGCGCGAGTGGCGATGGGCGTCATCCGGTTCTCCTGTCCTGTCATGATAGCGGTTTCAGGCGTTCACAAGATTGTGAACGCGGCACGCATGATTGCGTGCGCTACGGGTTATACTGCGGATCATGCGTCTTGTGCTTGCTGCTTTGGCCGTGTTGTTGAGCTCCTGTGGGTCGCAGCCGAAGCCTGCCGCGGAGCCTACGAAGCAAGCTGAGGCGCCGAAACCCTCCGATGAATCGCAACGATTCGCCACCGCGAACCTGGTGGAGACAAAAGTGGTGGACAAAGAATTGATGGGCAAGCCGTTCATGCCGGGCGGTACGTTGGCGCGATATAAGAAGGGCAAGAAAGAATACGAGATGTTTGTGACGAAGCTACCCACCGCAACGGACGCAGCGATTCTGCTGCCGGATTGGCGTAAGGCGCTCACGGATTCGAAGCTGGTGCCGTCGTTCGGTGGATACTTCGGCCAGGATGCGGGGCGGCCGGTGTTTGTGTTTTCCAAAGGCGCTTGGATCGCGGGCATCGCCGGGTTGGCGGAGAAGGAGGCGGATCTGGAGGCGCGGACGTTGGCGGCACATCTGGATTAGCGATTCGTAAATGGGAGAACGCCGGTAGAGTCGAGGATGGGCGCGAGAGCGTCGCCGAGCGCCGCCCCGTTTCCCATCCCCGCTCGTCAAACCGGACGTGCCTATCTCAGGCATCCGGCTTTCCGACTGGCTTCATCGTAAACTCACAAACGTGCGTCCATCGGCCCCTGCAGGC
>PMUN01000483.1 GCA_003166875.1 Bryobacterales bacterium
GCTTCTGATACAGATCTAAGACCACTCGTTCCCTATCCGACCAACACATTTCTGATGACTTGCTTACGAGGGGTTCCACCATCAGCGGCGGGTAACGCTTATTTGCTCGCCGGGGTGCGCCGCCGCAGCTCGTCAGAGAAATTGAGTAAAAACGTCATCCGAGAGGGCGCCGATCTTTGGTTCACGGACAGAGCAGTAATCGATGGCTCAGCCCTTAACCATCAGGACCTACGGCGTCGCCTCCCATTCCCTCCGTAAGTTCACCAGGAACTCGCGACCCTTTGGCGTCGTGCGCCAGAGTTCCAAGCTGGGCTCGACCTCAAACAAAGTGAAACACGGGAACCCGTCCGCGACGGTCTTCTCCATCCACTCCTGCGCGTGCGCCGTATCTCCCAGCACCGAATACGCGCAGGCGATCATGAACGTGACGTGGTGGAACTGGCCGAGGCCCTGGGGTTCCGCGAGCGCGGCCCGAATCTCGGACTCCGCGGCCCGACGATTTCCCTGGCGAGCCGCGAGCAGCGCACTGACGGCGTGCTTTAGTTGGGCCGCGCCCGCCTTGGAATCCTCAAAGCCCGTCCGGATGGACCGCGCCGCCTCCTCGAAGCGCCCCAAGTCAATCAGCGCCCAGGTGTGATCGAACTCCATGATCGGTATCTTCACGCTGTACGGTGTCCGGCTTTCGTCCTCGAGCGACAACTGAGGCTTGCCCTGAAACAGATGTACCTCCGAAACTCGCCCGGCAGCGGTCGTTAGTCCAGGATTCAGCGCCTCGGGTTTGCGCAACTCCACTAGCGCTTCGTCCAAATGGCCCACGTGAATCAGAACCGAAGCGATCTGGGCCCAGGCTTCCCCCAGGTTCGGCCGCGCAGCGGCAGCCAGCCGGAATTCGGCCAGCGCGGCGCGGTGTTGAAATCCATGCGATGGCCGCCACAGGAGTTCGCCGCGCGCCAGGTGCGCTTCCGCGGAATAGGGGTCGAGCGCAAACGCCTTCTGGATGGCGGCGAACGCACGCCCTTCACTTTCCCGGTCGTCCGGCGCGAAACTGAAAGACTTGTAAGCGTACGCGCTCGCCAGGTCTGCCTGAAGCGGCGCGAAATCCGGCGCGATGGCGATCGCTTGTTCAAACAGTCCGATCGCTTGGTCGGTGTTCTCCGCGTTGAAGCGGCTGCTGTGGTAGCTGCCGCGCAGATAGAGATCGTAGGCGCGCGGGTCGAGTTTGCTCGTGTCGATCATCCGGGCACGGTCGGGCGCCGACGCATGGACCTGGGCGGCAATGTCGCGCTCGATCTGATTTTGTGAAGCCGGCAGATCCGCCGCCGCGCTATCGTACGTGTGGGTCCACAGATCGCGCCCACCGCGCGCGTTCACCAGCCGCGTCCTGATCTCCAGGCGATTGCCCACTCGCGAAACCGTGCCGTCCAACAACACGTCGGCGTTCAGCTCTTTTCCTATTTCCGCCAGCGGCTTTTTCATCCCGCGATAAATCAGGGTCGCCGCCGGCGGAATCACGCGCAGTCCGTTCAAGCGCCCGAGACCAGCCGCGAGCGCATTGGTGAGCCCATCCGCGAAGTAATCCTGGCTTGCATCACCGGACCGATTCTCCAAACCTAGGATTGCGAGCGAATGGATTTCAACGGGCGCCGCGTGCTGCCGCGAAGCAAAGGTCGCAACGCTGATCAGAGCGGCCCCGGCGAGCAGAGTCAAAACGGCCGGGGTGGCTGAAACCAATCTTCTTGGGCTTGTGGAGGTCACTGTTGCCAGTTCCCCCGCCAATTCGGCCATGGATTGCCAGCGCCGCGCCGGATCAATTTCGAGACAACGGGCCACGATTTGTTCGAGCGCCTTGGAAGGAAGCGGCTTGCGCTCCTCGGTGACGCGCACGCCGGTCAACATTTCATAGAGAACCAGGCCGAACGAATAAATATCGGAGCGGGCGTCGGAGGGCTTGCCTTCGCGCTGCTCCGGCGCCATGTAGGCCGGCGTGCCCATGACCACGCGGCTGCCCGTGAGACTGTCGTCGCCCTCCCAGGTGGCCAATCCGAAGTCGAGAACCTTGGCGCCCGATTTCGTCAGCATGATGTTGCCGGGCTTCAGATCGCGATGCACGATCCCGTGCCCATGCGCTTCAGCGAGCGCGGAGGCGATCTGCACCCCGTAACGGAGCGCCTCATCCATTGCGAACGGGACCGGCAATGGACCGCTTTTCAGTCGGGCCGCGATGGTCTCGCCTTCCAGCAACTCCATCACCAGATAGTTGGGACCTATGTCGTAGAGAGTGCAGATGTGAGGATGATTCAGCGATGAGATGGCCCGGGCCTCGCGCTCGAACCGCGCAATAAACTGTTGATCGACAATCTTGATCGCCACCGCGCGCCCGAGTCGTGTATCGACGGCGCGAAAAACCTCGCCCATGCCGCCTGCGCCGAGTTTGCTCTCCACCTGATAAGGACCCAGACGAATGCCCGCCTCCATCAAGGTCACGGTGAGCGGATCGAGAGCCGGCAGGCTTTCATCCTCGCGGGCGAGCAGCGATTCCACCTCGCGGCGTAATTCGGGATCGGCCTGAGCGAGCAGCGCGGCCCGCCGGTCGGCGGCGCTTTCGCGGACCGAATGATACAGATCTGCGATCTGCTGCAGACGAACCGGGTCCATGGGGCTGGCTATTAATCATGACACTAACAGGGTGCCGAAACAATCAAGTTGACCGCTCTCGATGGTCGCGGCTCTACGACGGCACTATTTGTTATCAAGGGCTTAACGGAGATCGCAATCATCGGGAGCGATGCTGCCGGGGAGGTATGCTATGGGGACAGTTCCCTGGCCAGCCAGGCTCGGGCAAAGTCCCAGTCCCGGCGCACCGTGCGGGGCGAAATTTTGAGGACCTCGACAATTTCTTCTTCCTGAAGGCCGCCGAAATAGCGCAACTCCACGACTTTGGCTTGTCGCGGGGCGACTTCGGCGAAAGCGGCCAGCGCGTCGTCCAAGGCGACCACGGAACGGTGCCGTTCGGGACAAATGACGGCGGTTTCATCGAGGTTCACGTGTACCGCACCGCCGCCGCGTTTATGCGAGGCGCGCTCCCGTGCGGCGTCCACCAGAATGCGCCGCATCATTTGCGCCGCGATGGCGAAGAACTGCGCGCGCTGTTGCCACTCTACTTTCGTTACATCGACCAGTCTCAGATAGACTTCGTGGACCAGGGCGGTAGTTTGCAGCGTATTGTCTCGCCGTTCGCCTTTCATATGGCGGCGAGCCATGCGGCGCAATTCATCGTAAACCTGCCTGGACAACTGTTCGAGCGCGGCCGGATCGCCAGCCGACCAGGCTTTCAGCAAATTGGTGATTTCCGCGTCCAAGAAAGAATTATGACACCGATGGCCGCTTTTGGCTCGCCGTTCCGCCTGTACCGGCGACAGGAAATCATCCTGCTCTGGAGGGAATATGAAATTGATGCTGATTACGGGCGCGAGTCTGTTAGCCTCGCTCGCCATGGCGCAGAGCGCGCATACCACTTATTCGGTTCTAGATCTCGGCCTGTTGGGCGGGGGACCGGGAGAGCCTTACTTCATGGCCAACAACGGGCTGATCGCCGGAGCGGCGGAGACAGCCAGCAACCAATCGCACGCGGCGGTGTGGTTTATGGGATTCAAGCTCGACCTGGCGACGCCGGGGCTTGGCGGTCCGAATAGCATCGCCTATGGCGTGAACGAGAAAGGCCAGGTGGTGGGCGCAGCGCAAACCACGGTCCCTAACAGCGAGGATTTCTGCGGATTCAACGCCTACGGCGTGGCGAAATCGTCCTTCGTGTGTCTGCCTTTCGCCTTCCAGAACGGCGTTATGACGAAACTGCCGACGCTCGGCGGGCCGAACGGCGTCGCCTTTGCGATTAACAACCATAGCGAAACGGTGGGATGGGCGGAGACGATCAACAAGGATCCCAACCCCGCCTGCGGAGTGTTGCAATTCCAACCCGTGCTGTGGGGAAAGACGAGCACGACGACATTGAAGACTTTTCCTGGCGACCCGGACGGGGTAGCCGCCTCGATCAACGAGAACGGGCAAGTGGTCGGCGCGACGGGAACGTGCGGCACTTTTAGTATCGACAGCGGTCTGTACCTGGTGGAAAGGCACGCCATGCTGTGGGAAGCCGGCGCGGCGATCAACCTCGGCAACCTGGGCGGCACCGGACTGAATGGAGGGAACCATGCATGCGCCATCAACAACCGTGGCCAGGTGGTCGGCCATTCGGATCTGACCGGCGACACGACGTTTCACACCTTCGTGTGGACCTGGGAAACGGGAATGAAAGACATCGGCACCCTGCCGGGAGACTTCGCCAGTTCGGCGATTTCGATCAACGATCCCGGCGTCGTCGTCGGAGTATCGCTCGACTCGAGTTTCAATCCGCGTGCGTTCGTTTGGGAGAACGGCGCGATGACGGATCTCAACGCCGTGCTGACGTCGAATCCGCAGAAACTGTATCTGCTGCTGGCGAGTTCCATTAATGCGAGCGGAGAAATCGTCGGCCTTGCGGTGACTAGCGACGGCAATCTTCACGGGTTCCTGGCAATGCCCGATGGCGCCGACAACTTCCTGCCTCTCGAAAGGACAGTCAGCCCGACGCCGCTGTCCGAAGACGCTCGAAAGACGGTCTTCCGGCGGATCGGCATTCGCGGAAAATAAGCGCAAGTCTGGGGCAGCTACCTGGGCTCAAGGTCCAGGTGGCTGCCAACGGACTGCCCTCAACTGGCCCGTCCACTGGGGTGTTAGTCCCGGATTACGGCGCATCCGGAAGTTGGCGCTTTGACGGATAGCCCATTTTCGGACAAGTGGCCCCAAAACCTCTTGCAGTTTGCCAACCCGAGTAGTGAATGATAAAGGACGTTCACATCAACAATCCCAAGCCACCTTCTTAAGGGTGATCGAATTCCGTGCCGACACGGCTCATTTGCACGGAGCTTCCGAGACCTACGGATATTTTGGAGGCGGTTGTGGCTGGAAAAGTTCGGGAGATTGCGATCGCGCGCGAAGTCTTAGATCTGTATCA